>NZ_JAAKUM010000002.1:0-283404 GCF_049175135.1 Aeromonas sp. 600724
CCAACCAACCAACCAACCAACCAACCAACCAACCAACCAACCAACCAACCAACCAACCAACCAACCAACCAACCAACCAACCAACCAACTAACCAACTAACCAACTCGCCCCAGCCAATCCGCTATCAACATCCCAACCTGTCACTCTGTATTGATGGGCACCTGTGATAACAAGAGCACACTCCATCACCTCCTATCCCCTACCCCCAACGAATTACCCTGACGGGCAGATATGAGCAGTCAACGCCATCTCAAGAGCTAAAGGTGTGATAAACAGGATAAGCGGAGCCTCGCTAACGCAATGCAGCAGAACTGCGACTGGCATACGTACAGGGCCAACCAACTGGCAGAGACAGAGCAATGATAATTCGCAGAGAAAACGGGAAAGATTGTCAGTGAAGAGAATTGTTGCGCCGATTGCTCAACCGACACATCAGCAGTTGCCACGATGCAAAGATAAAAAAATGGCAGCCATCAGGCTGCCATCGGGAGAGCACGATTCAGCGATCAGAGGGTCGCAGCGACTTCATCGGAGATGGAGCCGTTGTGATACACCTCTTGCACATCGTCCAGATCTTCCAGCATGTCGATCAGACGCATCAGCTTGGGTGCAGTTTCTGCATCCAGCTCCGCTTCGGTGGAGGGGATCATGGTCACTTCGGCGCTCTGGGCCTTGAAGCCGGCAGCTTCCAGACCATCCAGCACGGTACCGAAGTCGTTCGGGGTGGTGTACACCTCGATGGTGCCATCCTCTTCGGTGACCACGTCATCGGCGCCCGCTTCCAGCGCGGCATCCATCAGGGCATCTTCGTCTACGCCCACGAAAGTCAGCAGACCTTTCTTGCTGAACAGATAGGCAACGGAGCCGTCGGTACCCAGGTTGCCACCGCACTTGCTGAAGGCGTGACGCACTTCGGCTACGGTACGGTTACGGTTGTCGGTCAGGCACTCTACCATCACGGCAGAGCCAGCCGGGCCGTAACCTTCGTATACGATGGTCTCGAGCTGTTCGCCATCGCCACCACCGGCGCCACGCTGAATGGCACGGTTGATGGTGTCGCGGGTCATGTTGTTGGTCAGGGCGGCAGTCACCGCAGCACGCAGACGCGGGTTGTTGGCGGGATCGGCATCACCCAGACGCGCGGAGGTAGTGATTTCGCGGATCAGCTTGGTGAAGATCTTGCCACGCTTGGCGTCCTGAGCGGCCTTGCGGTGTTTGATGTTGGCCCATTTACTGTGACCTGCCATAGAGACTCTCCGTTATTTTTTAAATGTCAGTAACACTGATCATGACTAACCCAAGGGAAACACAGAGGCCGCACGGCGGCGGCCTCCGGTGCCGGTATCGGCTTACTCGTCGCCCTTGACGGTGGTTGCAATCGCCAGCTCACCCAGTTGGGCGGCGTTGGCAAGGCTGGGGGCGTCTGTCATCAGACAGGCGGCCGCGGTCGTTTTCGGGAAGGCGATGACGTCCCGAATGTTTTCGGTGCCGGTCAGCAGCATGCTGAGACGGTCCAGACCGAAGGCCAGACCGGCGTGCGGCGGGGTGCCGTACTTCAGCGCATCCAGCAGGAAGCCAAACTTCAGGCGCTGCTCGGCCGGGGTGATACCCAGGATATCGAACACGGTGGATTGCATCTCGCTGTTGTGGATACGGACAGAACCGCCACCCACTTCGTAACCGTTGATCACCATGTCGTAGGCGTTGGCGTAAGCACCCACCGGGTTGGCTTTCAGCTCGGCCGGGCTCATGTTGCTCGGCGCGGTGAAGGGGTGGTGCATGGCAGCCAGACCGCCTTCGCCATCTTCCTCGAACATCGGGAAGTCGATGACCCACAGCGGCTTCCAGCTGTTCTCCAGCAGACCCAGATCACGGCCCACTTTCAGACGCAGGGCGCCCATGGCATCGCAAACCACTTTCTTGGAGTCGGCACCGAAGAAGATGATGTCGCCGTCGGCCGCGCCGGTACGGGCCAGGATCTCGCGCACGATGGAGTCAGAGAGGAACTTGGCAACCGGAGACTGCACGCCTTCGATGCCATTGGCCGCTTCGTTGACCTTCATCCAGGCCAGGCCCTTGGCACCGTAGATACCGACAAACTTGGTGTACTCGTCGATCTGCTTGCGAGAGAGCTCGGCACCACCCGGTACTTTCAGGGCTGCCACACGGCCTTTCGGATCGTTGGCGGGGCCCGCGAACACGGCGAACTCGACAGCAGTCAGCAGATCAGCCACATCGACCAGCTCCATCGGCAGACGCAGGTCCGGCTTGTCGGAGCCGTAGCGACGCATGGCTTCGTCAAAGGTCATGATCGGGAAGTCGCCCAGATCCACGTTCAGGATGTGCAGCCACAGTTTACGGATCATCTCTTCCATCACTTCACGCACCTGCGGCGCGGTCATGAAGGAGGTCTCCACGTCGATCTGGGTGAATTCCGGCTGGCGGTCGGCACGCAGGTCTTCGTCACGGAAGCACTTGACGATCTGGTAGTAGCGATCGAAGCCGGACATCATCAGCAACTGCTTGAACAGCTGGGGGGATTGCGGCAGAGCGTAGAACTTGCCCTTGTGCACGCGGCTCGGCACCAGATAGTCACGGGCACCTTCCGGGGTGGCCTTGGTCAGCATCGGGGTCTCGATATCGAGGAAGCCGTGCTCGTCCATGAAGCGGCGTACGAAGGCGCTGGCCTTGGCACGGGTCTTCAGGTACTTGGCCATCTCGGGACGACGCAGATCCAGGTAACGATACTTGAGGCTGATCTCTTCGCTGTTGACCTGATTGAAGTCCAGCGGCAGCGGCTCGGCACGGTTGATGATGTTGAGTTCGTGGGCGAACACTTCGATGGCGCCAGTGGCCATGTCGCTGTTGCGCTGGGACTCGGGACGGGTGCGCACCACGCCGGTCACCTGGATGCAGAACTCGCCGCGCAGCTCGGAGGCCAGGGCGAACGCGTCCGGCTTGTCCGGATCGAAGAACACCTGAACGATCCCTTCCCGGTCGCGCATATCGATAAAGATCAGACCGCCGAGATCACGACGACGATGAACCCAACCGCACAATGTAATGGTCTGCCCTGCATGGGCCTCATTGACCTGTCCGCAATAGATAGAGCGCATGGACTTCTTCCTTCGAAATTGTAGAGAGACGGTTAACCTTGGGCCGCCGGGCACGACTGGCAAGCACCGTCTGTCTCACAGCTGGCCAGATTCTTTTTCTTACCCGGTTTGAAATCAGTCTCGTACCATCCGGTTCCCTTGAGCCGGAAGCCTGCCGCCGATATCAGCTTGACCAGATTCGGCTTGCTACAGGCCGGACAGTCGGTCAGGGGGGCATCGGAAAGCTTTTGCAGTTTTGCCAATTCATGGCCACAGACGTCGCAACGATATTCGTAGATAGGCATGGGTCACAAGAAATTGAAAAACAAAAGGGCTGGCATTATAGAGGAAAACCCCCTTTTGGGTAAAATGGCCAGCAGCCTCCTTTCGCCAGTTTTTTGCACTCGATGGCAAAAAGCGGGTAAAAAATCGGCACGAATGCACCAAGAGTGAAGAGAATAGCCATCATGAGCCTCTATTTGGGCCTGCCGCAGTGGTCCCACCCCGGCTGGCCCGGCCAGCTACTGGGCCTTGGCGCCAAGCCTGCCGAACACCTCGCCCACTACGCCACCGTGTTCAACTCAGTGGAGGGTAACACCACCTTCTACGCCCTGCCGACACCGGACACGGTACAGCGCTGGGCCGATGCGGTGCCCGATCATTTTCGTTTCAACTTCAAATTTCCGCAAACCATCAGCCACCAGAGCGATCTGGTGAGCGCAGACAAACAAGTCGCCGACTTTATTCGCCTGCTCGCCCCGCTGCACGACAAGCTGGGGCTGCTCACCCTGCAGTTGCCCGCCCGTTTCGGGCCACAGGGGCTGGCCAGACTGGCGGCCTTTATCGAGCGGCTGCCACGGGCGTTTCGCTACGCCCTCGAGGTGCGTCACCCTGACTTCTTCGCCAAGGGGGAGGCCGAGCGAGCATTGAACCGGCTGCTCATGGAACAAGGCATCAACCGGGTGATGCTCGACAGCCGGCCACTCTTCTCGGTGCAAGCAACCACGCCAGCCCTTGTCGATGCCCAGGGCAAGAAGCCACGCCTGCCGGTACATCTGCTGGCCACCGCCAACGCCCCCATGGTGCGCTTTATCGGCCTGCCGGATCCGGCGGCCAATCACCCCTTCCTGCCCAGCTGGCTCCCCCACTGGCGCCAGTGGCTTTCCGAGGGCAAGGATCTCTACCTCTATATACATACTGCCGACAACGCCCAGGCACCTGAGCTGGCCCGCCAGATCACCCGCTTGCTGGAGCAGGAGATGGCCCCCTGGCCAGGGGAAAACGATCGCGCACGGCAGGGAGTGCTGCGCTTTTAGCCAACCCATTCTGCGGCCATCGTTTCGCTGCAAAAAAAGTGCTTTTTTGTGGCGTGGCAAGCCCTGGCGTCAAGACAAACGGCCATCAATCCTCTACACTACCGCCCCAAGTAAGGGTCCGGAACATGGCCCGTACGAACAGGACAGGTCCAAAGGATTTCACGACCAGCCACCCCGTTCGTAAACAGGTGATAAATCTACTCTGATGGGTGTCACCCAACGACTCAATTGAACAATACAGCCGGGTGATGTCCCGACTGTCAGGTTGCGCCAGCATGCATACCAAAGATCAAATTTTTGCCGCCCCGATCGCCCGATTGGGTGACTTCTGTTTTGACGAACAGGTCGTCGACGTGTTTCCCGATATGATCCAGCGCTCGGTGCCGGGTTACAGCAACATCATCTCTGCCATCGGCATGATGGCCGCCCGCTACGCCCAACCCGAGAGCCGACTCTATGATCTCGGCTGCTCACTGGGCGCCGCGACCCAGGCGATGCGTCGCCATGTCAGCCAGTCCGGCTGCCGCATCACCGCGGTGGATCTCTCCCACCCGATGATTGAGCGCGCCCGCGCCCACCTCTCCGGTTTCAAATCCGAGGTGCCGGTGGAGCTGGTGGAAGCAGATATCTGCGACATCGAGATCGAGAACGCCTCCGTGGTGGTGCTCAACTTCACCCTGCAATTTGTCGAGCCCGAAAAGCGTGCTGCCCTGATCCAGCGCATTCACGATGGTCTGCGCCCGGGCGGGATCCTGATCCTGAGCGAGAAGTTCCGCTTTGAAGATGAACCGGTCAACGAGCTGCTCATCGATCTGCACCTCGACTTCAAGCGGGCCAATGGCTACAGCGAGCTGGAGATCAGCCAGAAACGCACCGCCCTTGAGAACGTGATGCGCACCGACAGCCTGCCGGTGCATCAGGCTCGCCTACGGGACGCCGGTTTCGTCCATCAGGATCTCTGGTTCCAGTGCTTTAACTTCGGCTCCATGATTGCCATCAAATCCAGCGACGCCCAGCCATGATCGACTTTGCCAATTTCTATCAACTGATTGCCAAAAACCGGCTGAGCCACTGGCTGCATACCCTGCCCGCCCAGCTGCACGCCTGGCAACATGACAACCAGCATGGCGACCTGCCGCGCTGGAACCGCGCTCTCAACAAGCTGCCGGTGGTCTCCCCCGGCAACGTCGAGCTGAAAAGCCGGGTCGAGATTGGCTCGGCCGAGAGCCTGGGCGAAGGGGAGCGCAAGAAGGTCGAAAGCCTGCTGCGCCACTTCATGCCCTGGCGCAAGGGGCCGTTCACCGTGCACGGCATCCACATCGATACCGAGTGGCGTTCTGACTGGAAGTGGGATCGGGTGCTGCCCCATATCAGCCCGCTCGAAGGACGTTACGTGCTGGATGTGGGTTGCGGCAGCGGCTACCACCTCTGGCGCATGGTGGGTGAAGGGGCTCGGCTTGCAGTCGGCATAGACCCGAGTCCGCTGTTCCTCTGCCAGTTCGAGGCCATTCGCCACTTCGCGGGCAATGATCAGCGTGCCCACCTGTTGCCGCTCGGTATTCAGGAGCTGCCGGAGCTGCGTGCCTTTGACACCGTCTTCTCCATGGGAGTGCTCTATCACCGCAAATCCCCCATCGAGCACATCGAGCAGTTGCGCAATCAATTGAAAGATGATGGCGAGCTGGTGCTGGAGACGCTAGTGATTGACGGCGGTGTCAACGACGTGCTGATGCCCACCGATCGTTACGGCAAGATGCGCAACGTCTGGTTTATTCCCTCAAGCCGCGCCCTCAAGCTATGGGTCGAGCGCTGCGGCTTCACCGACGTGCGAATAGTAGACGAGAATATGACCAGCACCGACGAACAGCGTCGTACCGACTGGATGATTAATGAATCCCTGAGTGACTATCTGGATCCAGACAATCCGGCACTCACGGTAGAAGGACACCCGGCGCCGAAACGTGCCGTACTGATTGCCCGCAAGGCCAAAGACTAGCCGGTGGCGCTTGTGGAAGTTACACTGACCCAATTCCAGGAAGCACAGTTAAATGAATGACATGAAAAGCAAATTAAAAGGAATGACCCTGCTCTCCCTGCTCAGTCTCGGCGGGTGTGTCAATATGGAAAAAACGCCTCAGGTTCCCGCTCTGACGCTGGCCGAGCTTCGTAGCGAGCTGAGCCAGAGCGAGCTGCGCCTGCAAACATCCATGGAACAGCAACAGAAGCAGTATGTGCAGCAACAGCACCTGCTGGTTCAGCTCAACACAGATGTCACCAATATGAAAGAGTCCGTCAAGCAAGTAGATCACAAGCTCGCAGCTCTCCCCTCCGAGCCACCCAAACCGATGGCCATCCCCACCGAGAAGTGCCCGGCCCCCAATCAGGGCCACACCATCGATGGCAAGCTGATGGTCGGTGAAGCGGAGTGGATCTGGGTTGATGCCGCCAACGACGCCTTCCAGGCGCGGGTCGATACCGGTGCGACCACCTCCTCCATCAGTGCCCAGGAGATCACCATTTTCGAACGCAATGGCAAAAACTGGGTGCGCTTCTTCCTGAGTCATCAGGATGTGGATGACAAGATCCAGATCGAAGCGCCGCTGGTACGCCATGTGCGGGTGCGTCAGGCCTCTGCCGACGATCTCGACCGCCGTCCGGTGGTCCGTCTGGCGGTACGGATTGGCGACATGACCGAGAAAGCCGAATTTACCCTGAAGGACCGCAGCGACATGACCTTCCCGGTGCTGCTGGGTCGCGAATTTTTGAAAGACATCGCCGTGGTTGATGTGGCCCGCGAATATATCCAACCCAAACCCAAGCTCAAGGATGTGAAATAATCCATGGTTTCCCGTAAGCCGTTCTATTTGCTGGTAGCCCTGCTGTACATTGTCGGCCTGGGGATGACGATCTATCACCATATCGCGTTGGATGTGCCGCTGACGCCCGGTGAAAAGCGCCAGATCTGGTCCATCGAAGCCAAGCTGGAGTTTGAGGCGACCGGTGAGCCGGTGATCGCCTCCCTGGCCATTCCGGGCACCCAGCCCGGTTTCACCCTGATGAACGAGAACGCCGCCAGCCCCGGCTACGGCCTCTCCTTTGTCGAGAAAGATGGCGATGCCCGCGCCGAGTGGTCCATCCGCACCGCCTCCGGCCGTCAGGAGCTCTACTACCGCGTCGACATGATGGCAGATGCCCATGCCAAACCGGCCGCCAATCCGCAGCCGCCTGCCATCGAGAAGCAGATCGAGAGTGAGCCTTATGCCACCGCGATGAAGCAGATCCTCGAGCGGGCCCAGGAGCGCTCTGCCGACGGCTACACCCTGACTCGCGAGATCATCAAGGAGATCGAGAAGCAGGAGCAGAACGCCGAGCTGCTGAAAAAGCACAAGAGCCGTGCCAACCTGATCGCCGAGCTGCTCAACAATGCTGACGTCCCCACCCGCGTGGTGCATGCTCTGAATCTGGAAGATGGCCGCCGTCGTCAGGAGCTGGTGGATTACCTGCAGGTATTCAACAGCCCGACCGACTACAAGCTGTTCAACCCGCAAACCGGTGAACAGGGCCGTCCGGCCAACCTGCTGCTGTGGGAGTACAACTCCGGCGCCCTGCTGGATGTGACCGGTGGTCACAACTCCCGTGTCAGCTTCTCGATGATCGAGCAGGAGCAGCCGGTCAGCGTGGCGCTGGCCCAGAAGTTTGAAAAATCAGAGATGATGAACTTCTCTATCCACAGCCTGCCGCTGGAAGAGCAGACCCTGTTCAAGGGCTTGCTGCTGATCCCGATCGGCGTGCTGATGGTGGTGTTCTTGCGCGTGATTGTCGGCATCAAGACCTCCGGTACCTTTATGCCGGTGCTGATCGCCGTCGCCTTTATCCAGACCCAGCTGATCACCGGTCTCATCGGCTTCCTGCTGATCGTCGGCACCGGTCTCATCATCCGCTCCTATCTATCTCGGCTTAACCTGCTGCTGGTCGCCCGAATATCGGCAATCATCATCATGGTTATCTCGATGATCGGTATCTTCTCCGCGTTCGCCTTCAAGCTGGGGCTGACCGACGGTATGAAGATCACCTTCTTCCCGATGATCATCCTCTCCTGGACCATCGAGCGGATGTCCATCCTGTGGGAAGAAGAGGGCCCGAAAGAGGTGTTCCGTCAGGGCGGTGGCTCCCTGCTGGTGGCCATCATCGCCTATCTGGCCATGGACAACGAACTGATCCGTCACCTCACGTTCAACTTCCTCGGCCTGCAGCTGGTACTGATGGCGACCGTGTTGTTGATGGGTAACTACACCGGCTACAAGCTGAGTGAGCTGAAGCGCTTCAAGCCGCTGGTGGACGAGATCAAGTCTGGCGCCACCCCGGGTAAGGACAAGTAACAGATGTGGTTCTGGGAAAAGTACACTACTCCGTGGAGCCTGTCGCAGGCAGGCATCCTCGGTATGAACAAGCGCAACCACTCCTACATCAGCCGCTACAATCCGCGCAGCCTCTATCCGCTGGTGGATGACAAGCTGCAGACCAAGCAAATTGCGCTGGATGCAGGCGTGACGGTGCCTGAGCTGATCGGCACCATCCGTGCCCAGCACGATGTAGGTCGCATCACCGAGCTGGTAAAAGATTGGCCGGGCTTCTGCATCAAGCCGGCCCGTGGCTCTGGCGGCAAGGGGATCCTGGTGATCCTCCGTCAGGAAGATGGTCTCTTCTACAAACCCAACGGCAGCGCCTGCAACGGCCAGGATCTGGAGCGCCATGTCTCCAACATTCTGGCGGGGCTCTATTCGCTTGGTGGCAAGCCAGACGTAGCGCTGGTCGAAGGCCTTATCAACTTCGATGACGTATTCGACGGCTACTCGTTCGAAGGGGTGCCCGATGCCCGGGTGATCATCTTCAAAGGCTTCCCGGTGATGGCGATGATGCGCCTCTCCACCTCGGCCTCCGATGGCAAGGCGAACCTGCACCAGGGCGCCGTTGGGGTGGGTCTGTGCCTGCGTACCGGCCGCGCGCTGCGGGCGGTGCAGTTTGGCAATCCGCTGCGACACCACCCGGATACCGGCCTCGACCTCTATGAGCTCAAGGTACCCCACTGGGATACCCTGCTCACCCTGGCCGCCTCCTGTTACGAGATGTCTGGTCTGGGCTACATCGGTACCGACATGGTGCTGGACAAGTTCCGCGGCCCCATGCTGCTGGAGCTCAACGCCCGCCCGGGTCTGGCCATTCAAATCGCCAACGGTCGTGGCCTGGTGCCCAACCTCAAGACCATCGAGAAGCTGGGACAGGTCAAGATGAGCGTGGCGCAGCGGGTCAACTTTGCCAAAGAACACTTCGGTATCTTTGACGAGTAGTCCCGCCCCCCATGTCAAAAGCGCGCCAAAGGGCGCGCTTTTTTATGACTGCCGTTTATCGGCGCGCTGCCGGCAACGACAATCCTGCCGAGCAATGGGACAGAACCAGACAGCCAAACAACGGCCATAAAAAAACCGATGCCTGGGCATCGGTTTTTCACTATCCGGCACGCAGACCCGATTACAGGGAAGCGGCGTTCTCGGACAGATACTTGGCAACGCCATCCGGGGAGGCGGTCATGCCTTTCTTGCCTTTCTCCCACTGAGCCGGGCACACTTCGCCGTGCTCTTCGTGGAACTGCAGGGCATCCACCATGCGCAGCATCTCGTCGATGTTGCGACCCAGCGGCAGATCGTTGACTACCTGGTGACGAACAACACCGTTTTTGTCGATCAGGAAGGAGCCACGGAACGCCACACCGGCTTCCGGGTGCTCGACATCATAGGCTTTGCAGATCTCGTGCTTGATGTCGGCCACCAAGGGGTACTTGACTGGGCCGATGCCGCCGTCTTCGATCTTGGTGTTGCGCCAGGCGTTGTGAGAGAACTCGGAATCGATGGAAACACCGATCACTTCCACGCCACGCTTGTTGAACTCTTCCAGACGGTGATCGAAGGCAATCAGCTCGGACGGGCAGACGAAGGTGAAGTCGAGCGGATAGAAGAACAGGACGGCTGCCTTGCCTTTGATGTGGGATGAGAGGGTGAACGAATCAACGATCTCGCCATTACCCAGAACGGCTGCGGCGGTAAAATCGGGTGCGGGACGGCCTACCAATACCATATTCAATTCCTCTTTAAGTGAAGTGAACAATCCAGTCAGGATTGGGCTACCAAGAGCCTAGTCCGTCTAATTCAAGCGACAAACTATAGACCCGGTGGTAGATTAGTTAAATCAAATTAAATAGATAGCATTAATCGGATTTTCCTATGCAACGTTGGCCCAGCCTCAAACAGCTGCAATATCTGGTCGCTCTCGACGAGCACAAGAACTTCAACCGCGCCGCCAAGGCCTGTCATGTCAGCCAGTCGACCCTGAGTACCGGGATCCAGACGCTGGAAGAGATGATGAACCTGCAACTGGTGGAGCGGGACCACAAGAGCTTCATTATGACCCCGGTCGGCATGGAAATCGTCGAGCGCGCTCGCAATTTGCTCTCCGATGCGCGAGATCTGATGGAACTAGGTCAACACCAGGGTGGTGTGATGCAGGGGACCGTGCGTCTGGGCTGTATTCCCACCATCGCCCCCTTCCTGCTCAGCAAACTGCTGAAAGTATGCAGCAAAACCTATCCTGACCTCGAATTGTTACTGCGGGAAGACACCACCAGCAATCTGCTCAAACAGCTGGAACAAGGTCAGCTCGACTTGCTGATCCTCGCCCTCCCCATCGAGATCGGTGGTTTTCACTGCAAGACCGTCGGCCAGGATCCGTTCCACATGGTGATGCCCGCCAGCATGGCGGCCGGTCTGCACACCCCGTTCGACTACAAGGAGCTGCCAAACCAGAGCATCTTCCTGCTGGAGCGGGAGCACTGCCTCACCGAGCACGCAGTGAGCGCTTGCCGTCTGCGGGACAAGAGCAAGATCAATCCCTTTGCCGCCACCAGCCTGCACACTCTGGTGCAGATGGTCGAGGCGGGACTTGGCACTACCTTCCTGCCTCAGATGGCCATCGACGCCGGCATTCTTGCCAATTCGGATCTGGTCGCCATTCCCCTGCCGGGGGAAAAATCCTATCGCGAGATCGGCATGGTTTGGCGTCCCAGTACCACCCGGGTGCAAACCTTCTATAAGCTGGCCGAATTGCTTACCCCACTGATCAATCCCGCCCACTGACCCCGAATGCCAGCCGCAGGCTGGCGTTTTTCGCTCACTTGCCGCATTTTCTCCTTGCGGGACTAGGTATCAAGCCAGATCCCTGTTTATGATGGAAAAGTTGTCACGCCACTGGCGGCCGTCACCACATTCTGTCCGGGGTGGCGGTTAACAGACGTCTCTATTGGTAGACCCCGTTGTGGAGAGCTCTCCGATGTACCGCAAGCTGATGCTATCCCTGCTGACCCTGCTGCTGGCCGCCTGCTCCAGCACGCCAGAGCCACCGCCGCCCCGTCAGCAGAGCAGTGCCTTTGACGGTTTCTACCAGCAGTGGCGTGGCGTCCCCTACCGGATGGGCGGCACCAACCGCGCCGGACTCGACTGCTCCGCCTTCACCCAGCTCGCCTACAATCAGGTGCTGGGAGTCAACTTGCCAAGAACCACCGAATCCCAGGCCAGTATCGGCAAACCGGTGGATCGCTACCGGCTGCAACACGGGGATCTGGTCTTCTTCAAAACCGGCTGGCAGCAGTACCATGTGGGGGTCTATACCGGTGCCGGCGAGTTTATCCACGCCTCCACGAGCAAGGGTGTAATCCGTTCGAGACTCGACAATGTCTACTGGAACAGCCGCTATTGGCAAGCCCGTCGGGTAACCCAGTAAAGGTTCAAACACCTGCCCGTTATACTGCTGGACTCCGTCAATCCCGGTCGCCAGGTCGAGATAATCCCCTGCACTGAAAACTCAATTGGCCCCAAAACCTGCCTTTCATACCATTTTGTGATAAGGTGGTGGCCAATTTTTAGCACTTTCGCGCTTTTCTCATACGCTATCTGTCCTGATTGACAATAAGCGAAGCAGCGAAAGTGGCTGTGACAGCACTGCCGGACGGGTGGCTCACAGCAGCAGTATCAAGGGTTAAATAGATAAGGAGATCATCCAATGAAACAGTATCAAAACTGGCTGGGGCAATACCTGATGAGTCGCCGTGACGGCGACCACGCCATGGCATGCGAGATGGCGAGTTCCATCTGCGAGTTCTGGCAACAACAGGGAGATGAAACCGAACTGGACAAGTGGCAGCAGATTTACCAGAACCATCTGGAAAAGACCACCTGATCCCGACCGTCACCTTGCTGCCAGCCATCTGTTGGCAGCAAGGCTGCCCCCTATTGCTTCGCGCATAGCCAGTTCCCGCATAACGCCCTTTTGCATGCCCCCTCTACCATTTCTTGAGTCCATGACAGTGCTCATCCAGAACCAAGTGTCGAGCTCGTCGATGCAACCGGACACAACAGGGTTCCCCACCCTGTTTCCCCGGGTTTCATCCAAACCAACCGCGTCCTCACGGCGGGTTTTCTGTTTTGAGAACAAGGGGATGGGCAGTTCTGTCGCAATCCATGGCGACAATTTCCCCAAGTTGGTCAGTTTGTGCTAAAATGGCGCTCATTTTTTGACATCTCGCGTCACGTTCGCCGCCAGATTGCCCATCGGGCTCTCTGCCCGGGTCGTGACTTTGCACCATCATGCCTGATGATGTTCCCCCCAAGATGAGCCGACAGGCTCCCGTCAAGGTGGGCACCTTCAAGGGCACATGAGATAAGGAGATCGGGTAATGAAACAATATCAAAGCTGGCTGGGAGATTATCTGATGAGCCGACGTGACGGAGATCACGCGATGGCTTCGGAACTTGCCAACACCATCTGCGCCTTCTGGAAGGCCCAGGGTGATGAAGCAGAAACCAGCAAATGGCAGCAACGCTATCAGCAACACGTAGAGCAGGCGCAATAAGCCCCTGCACTCTTTCGCGATAAGAAAACCGGCGCACATGGCGCCGGTTTTGCGTTTCTGGCAAGCAGCAGATTACATCTGGTCGATCATGTCCTGAGCAAACTGGGAACAGGAGCGCAGGGTGGCCCCTTCCATCAGACGCTCGAAGTCATAGGTGACGGTCTTGTTGCGGATCGCCGCTTCCATCCCCTTGATGATGAGATCGGCCGCTTCGACCCAGCCCATGTGGCGCAGCATCATCTCGGCGGAGAGGATCAGCGAGCCCGGGTTGACCTTGTCCTGACCGGCATATTTCGGTGCAGTACCGTGAGTTGCCTCGAACAGAGCCACGCCATCACCGATGTTGGCACCCGGCGCGATACCGATACCGCCCACCTGAGCAGCCAGCGCATCGGAGATGTAGTCACCGTTGAGGTTCATACAGGCGATGACGTCATACTCGGCCGGACGCAGCAGGATCTGCTGCAGGAAGGCGTCGGCGATGACATCCTTGATGACGATGGTCTTGCCGGTTTTCGGGTTCTTGAAGGAGCACCAGGGGCCGCCGTCAATCAGCTGGGCTCCGTACTCGTTCTGGGCCAGGGCATAACCCCAATCCTTGAAGGCACCTTCGGTGAACTTCATGATGTTGCCCTTGTGCACCAGGGTCACTGAGTCGCGATCGTTGTCGATGGCATACTCGATGGCGGCACGCACCAGGCGCTCGGTACCGGCCTTGGACATCGGCTTGATGCCGATCCCGCAGGATTCGGGGAAGCGAATTTTCTTCACGCCCATCTCGTTTTGCAGGAAGGCGATTACCTTGTTCGCTTCGGCGCTGTCGGCCTTCCACTCGATACCGGCGTAGATGTCTTCGGCGTTCTCGCGGAAGATCACCATGTCGGTCAGATCAGGACGCTTCACCGGGCTCGGGGTGCCGTCGTAGTAACGCACCGGGCGCAGGCAGATGTAGAGATCCAGCTCCTGACGCAGGGCCACGTTGAGGGAGCGGATACCGCCACCGACCGGAGTAGTCAGCGGGCCCTTGATGGCCACGCAGTATTCGCGAATGAAATCCAGGGTTTCGGCCGGCAGCCAGGCACCTTCGCCATAGACATGAGTCGATTTCTCGCCGGTGTAGATCTCCATCCAGGCGATCTTGCGCTCGCCCTTGTAGGCTTTCTCGACCGCAGCATTCACCACATTCAACATGGCAGGGGTTACGTCAACACCGATGCCATCCCCTTCAATAAACGGAATGATCGGATGGTTGGGAACCTGCAGCTTGCCGTTGGCATCGACTGTGATTTTCTGACCCTGGGTCGGGATTACTACTTTGCTTTCCATCGGCATCTCCTAACTTCCGTTTGTTATCAACTTGTTTGTTGCGCGCGGCCATCTTAGCCCATTCATTTTCATAATAAAACGACAAGAAAGCATGTCAGACCAAAGAGGTAGCCACCCGCCAGTGCACCGTCACAACGCCTTGCCGACCCCGCCCCGTTATCCCTCCAGCTCGCTGGCCGCCGCCTGCGGCTGACTCAGGGAACGGTACTGGGAAGGGGTCAAGCCGGTCTTCTGTTTGAACACCCGGCAGAAGTAGTTCACGTCGGTAAACCCGCAGCGATTGGCGACCTCTTCGAGACGGAAGCGATACTTTTTCAGCATGAACTTGGCCCGCTCCAGCCGCACCCAGCTGATGTAGTCCGCTAGCCGCATGTGCCCCTGCTGGCGGAACAGGCGTGAGAGATGGCTGGGGGAGAGATTGAAGCGGGCGGCGATGCATTCGCGACTGATGGGGCGGTGGAAATTTTCCTGAATGTAGATGCAGATGCCGTGAAAAAGATCGGAGCCACGAGGACGACCGCTCTCTGACTCCACCAGCAACTGCCGTGAATAACTTAGCAGCGCCTGCAGCAGGTGATTGTCCATCGGTGCCCTTATCGGCTCCTGCGCAAGGGTGTTGAGGGAGAGCAGGATATGATCGAGCGCCCGTCCGGCACCGGCCTGAATACTGTGCTTCTGCACATCGAAGAAGCCGGTGTCTCCCTTGTGCTTGCTCACCAGACTGAACCCTATCTGACGCTTGCCGAACAACAGGCTGAGCACGGAACAGTCATTGTCCCAATCCGGCTTGTTCCAGCCGTTGGGGGGAATGTACATCGCCTCCCGCGGCCCCATCTGTACCGACTGCACATCCCCTTCCGGGGACCAGATCTGGTTGAGATAGTGGCCACTGAATACCAGCTCGAGACGCGGAAAATTGACCTGATAACTGAAGCAGGGAGGCACCCCTTTGTCAGAGGCAAACAACACCTTCTCAAAGCCTCCCCCCTCACTTAGAAAGCCGTCCAACAGCTGGGTAAAGATGATACTCATGAATGATCCTGATCAAGATGCAGAGAGCAACCGATTGCGGTGCGCTGCCCCTGCCATGCTATAGTCCGCGCCAGACTGAAATTCCCAAAAAATCGTTCTGATACAAGGAGCCATCCATGAGCTACCCGCCGTTTTTTCTAATGTGCAACCCGATCCAGGATTATGTCTGGGGCAGTCGTGATTCCCTGACCACGCTGTTTGGCATCAAAAATCCCGAAGGCAAACCACAAGCTGAACTGTGGATGGGCGCTCACCCCAATGGCTGTTCCGAAGTGACCCTGGCAGGCGAGACCGTGAAGCTATCCAGCCTGATTGACGCCAACCCCACCGCCATGTTGGGCGAAGCTACCCAGGCTCGTTTCGGCTCACTCCCCTTCCTGTTCAAGGTGCTCTGCGCCGAGCAAGCCCTCTCCATTCAGGTACACCCGAGCAAGGCACAGGCCGAAGCCGGTTTTGCCAAAGAAGAAGCCGCAGGCATCGATATCAAGGCGAGCAACCGCAACTACAAGGATCCGAACCACAAGCCGGAGCTGGTCTTTGCCCTCACCCGCTATCAGGCGATGAACGGCTTTCGCGCCATCCCGGCCATCCTGGCCCTGTTCGATCGCATGGCGCTGCCCGCACTGGTCGACCTGACCGCGGCGCTTCGCCAGTCACAGGATGAAGCTGGCCTGCAGCACTTCTTCCACCAGTTGCTGATCCTCAGCGGTGATCGCAAGGACGAGGCGCTGGCTGGCCTGCTGGCCTATGCCGCCGCCCATCAGGATGAAGAGACTTTCGCCACCATCAGCAAGCTGGCCAACCAGTACCCGGGGGATGTGGGGCTCTTCTCGCCGTTGCTGCTCAACGTGGTAACACTTGAGCCGGGTCAGGCGATGTTCCTCGACGCCCAGACCCCCCACGCCTACATCCACGGCACTGGCCTCGAGATCATGGCCAACTCCGACAACGTGCTGCGTGCCGGTCTGACCCCCAAATACATGGATGTGCCGGAGCTGCTGGCCTGCACCCGCTGTGTCGCCAAACCGGACGACCAGATCCTGCTCACCCCTCGCATGGAAGGCACAGTACAGCACTTCGACGTGCCGGTACCGGATTTCACCTTCAGCGTATATGGCGCAGGCGAACATGCCCTCACCACCGGCAATGCCGAGATCCTGTTCGCCATCGATGGGCCCATCACCCTCATTGGCCAGGATGGCGAGCGTCTGACACTGACCATAGGGCAATCTGCATTTGTACCCGCCAGCACCAGCGATTATCGCGTGACGGCTGAAGGGCGTTTTGCCCGCGCCAGCAACCGCTGATCCTGGTGGGCCATCGGCTCATCACCCTCTGTTCAAAGGGCCCAGCAGGGCCCTTTTTTTCAGCTCATCTGACCATGTGGAGCCCGGTACGACTCACAAAATCGGTCATTTAACTCAACATCGAAGAATAACACGCTGACTTATAATGATTAATATCATTTAGCCTCCCTGGTCACGCCACCCTGCAGTTATGCGAGCCAGCTCACACCCTTCCCCACACGTCATAAAAATCCAGTTAATGCCATTTTTTTCCTCTGTCCCAGGATATTAATCAACGAAATAATAGAAACCGTTAATTTACAGGCAGCAGGAAAAACATTTAAGAGCATTTATATATTCCAGATGTAACACAGCTCAGCCACTTATTTCATAAGTGTAAGGGGCGATTTTTTAAATCAGGCTCTGGGTGCCTGTTATTTTTCTGCGCATTTATTTTTCCGCCTGTATGGCCAGATCGTTTTCACGATCCATTTTATCTGGCTGATATTCCCCCCGTCACCCTCTATATCCAGTGACAGTCGGGGTAATACATGCAGATGGCTCTCTCATCCGGCAGATATTCATTGGCTGGCCCGGCGTTCTGCATTATCTGTTTTTATACGTTCGATACCCTACTTTCATTAACCTGTGGCGACAAATATGAAACTGAAACGTTCCCTGCTCGCGTGTGCCGTACTGGCTGGCCTGGTTGGTATATCCGGTTGTCAAAATGACTCGGATACCGCTGTCGATAACAATAAAGAGACTAACGTCTCCCGTTACGTCAATCCGTTCATCGGCACAGGTAATTTAGGCAACACCTATCCCGGCGCCACGACCCCGCATGGCATGGTGCAGCTGTCGCCCAATAATGGGGCCAATGGCTGGGAATATATCTCCGGCTATTACTACCACGACAACCGCCTCGCCGGGTTTTCCCACACTCACCTCTCGGGCGCCGGAGCTGGAGATCTCAACGATATTCTGGTGATGCCGATCAACTCACGCTCCAATTTCATGCTGAACGAGGGGTCGGCCTCACTGAATCTGGAGGCCTCCCGCTACAGCCACAAGGATGAAGAGGCAACGGCGGGCTACTACAAGGTCAATCTGAAGGATTACGGGATCAAGGCCGAGCTGACCGCCTCAGATCGGGTGGGGGTTCATCGCTACACCTTCCCGCAAGATAAAAAATCGGAAATCGTGGTCAACCTCGGCTTCAAGGTCAACTGGGACTACACCTCCGACTCCTATCTGAAATGGGACAAAACCCACAACCGGATCGAGGGCCATCGCTTCTCTGACGGCTGGGCCCCCAGCCAGAAAGAGTTCTTCGTGATGGAGTTCGACCAGCCCATCAAAAACATCCGCTTCGCCTACTTTGACAAAGACCAGAACCGCTATCTGGACCTGCCGGAAGGCACCACCGAGATCGGCAACGAGACCCGTGGCAAATATCAGTACGCGCGTGCCTATGTGGAATTTGATACCGCGGCGGCGGGCTTGGTCGTCGAGGCCAAGGTAGCCCTCTCCAACGTCGAGATCGGCCGGGATGGCAACGCTGGCGCCTCACTCAACATGACCGAAGTGGCCAATATGTCGTTTGACGATGTCCGTCAGGCTGCGACCCAAAAATGGGAAAAGGAGCTGGGCAAGATCCGGGTCAGTGGGGATGAGGAGTACAAACAGACCTTCTATACCGCGCTCTACCACACCTATCTGGGCCAGACCATTCACTCTGATCTGGACGGGCGCTACCGCCAGGTGCATCAGGGGCGCAACGCCTATCCGGATGGCAACACACCGTGGGGCGAGCAGATCGATACCCTCAAGGAGTCGGTTCGCACCGCCGATGCCAACCGGGATGGCAAAGCGGACTTTACCCGTTACGACACCTTCTCCCTGTGGGACACCTACCGCGCAGTACAACCCCTCTCGTCACTGCTGGAGCCGGATCGCCTCGCCGATGTGGTGCTCTCCATGCTCTCCTACGCCGAGGAGGAGTGGATGGACGATCTGGGCAACCTGCGCAAGGGCAGATTGCCGGAGTGGACCTTCAAGGGTAACGAGACCGGCATGATGATGGGGATGCACTCCACGCCGGTGATCCACGACGTACTCTCCAAAGGCTCGCTGGACAGACGGATGATCGCGCTGGGCTTCAGCGATGCGGAACGTCAGGAGATCAAGGAGCGACTGGTGACCGCCATGATCACCGACGCCCGCGCAGCCACCAGCCAGGGGGTCGCCTGGATCAAGGAGTACGAGCAGCAAGGCTATGTACCTGCCCAGTTGCATGACACACCGCCGGGCAATGACTGGGAATCTCACTCCCCCTTCAAGGATGCCTGGACCTCATCCTACTCGCTGGAGTACTCCATGAATGACTGGGCGATCGCCCAATCGATCAAGGCAGTATTTGGCGAAAGTGACCCCCGCTATCAGGAGTTTGCCGATCGATCCAAGAACTGGCAGGCGCAGTTTGACTTTGGCGGCAAGCAGTACAAGGGGTGGTTCAAGGCCCGCGACTACGCTGGCAACTTCATTGATGCCGGTTGGGTAGACCCGAAAACCGGCCGGGCAGTGGGCAAGGATTGGCGCCCCGACATGTTCAACTGGTCATTCGCCGAGTCCAACGGTTGGCAATACGCCTTCAGTGTTCAACATGACATTCATGGCCTGGTCGATCTGATGACCCGCTTCGACCAGACCCAGAATCCTCAGGCCAAACGGGGCGAACTGTTTGCCAAACGGCTGGACGAGTATTGGAGCACCTATCCGGATCGCAACGCTGGCGACAACCAGTTCCCGGTATTCAACACCGGCAACGTGGGACAGCATGTGCAGGGCAACGAGCCCGATATCCATGTGCCCTACCTCTACAACTACGTAGGACAGCCCTGGAAGGGACAGGCCGCCATCGTGGCAGCCACCAACGTCTGCTACAAGAACACCCCTGACGGCATCTGTGGCAACGATGACTTTGGCACCCTCTCTGCCTGGTTCGTGTTCCGGGCGCTGGGCTTCTTCCCGGTCAATGCCTCCTCCGGCATCTACGAGATTGGCACCCCCATGTTCGAAACCGCCTCGCTCGATGTGGGTGCGGGCAAACAGTTCACCGTCACGGCCCAGAATGTCAGCCGCGACAACATCTACATCCAGTCCGCTCGCCTCAATGGCAGCGAGTTCAATCGCAGCTACCTCACCCATGAGGAAATCCTCAGTGGCGGCAAGCTTGAATTCGTGATGGGCGATAGCCCCAACCAGAATTGGGGCAGCCAGCCGGAAGATCTGCCGCCCGCGCAAGGTATCGGCACCTTCCTGCACGAAGGCGACCTGCCTGCCGGTTCCCGTTAATCACCTGTTCGGGGGAGGACTTCCTCCCCCATCACCACTCAAAAATGGAATGACCATGTTCAAGTGCAATCTTCTTTCTCTTGCGGTGATTGCCGCACTGACCGGTGGCATCGCCGGTTGCAACAGTGAGAGCGAGTCTACCGCTATCGAGAAACCGGTAACTCCGGTTGTCGATCTGTCGGTACTGAAATACGTTGACCCCATGATAGGCACCGCCGCATCAGGCCACACTTTCCCCGGTGCCACCCGCCCTGCCGGCATGGTGCAGCTCTCGCCGGATACCTTTATTGGCTCCAACACCGATCACGAGAGCGGACTCAACCCCTGGCACTCAGCCTCCGGCTACTGGGACTCTTCCAATTACCTCACGGGCGAGATCGTCGCAACCGATGTTCCGCTCTACGGCTTCTCCCATACCCATCTCTCCGGCACCGGCGCCACCGATCTGGGCGACATTCTGGTACTGCCCTACGCCGAGATGGCCGACGCCCAGATAAACGCCTTTGACAAAACCAATGAGCACGCCAGCGCCGGTTATTACAAAACCAGACTGAACAAGGGGGAGATTGAGGTTGAACTGACCACCACCAAACGAGTCGGTTTGCACCGTTACACCTTCGCCAAAGGAGCGGATCGGAATGTGAAATTCGATCTGGGTCATACCCTGCTGAACAACAACGGCCAATCGCTGAAAAACAAAATCGAAGTGGTGGATGAGTACACCCTGCGTGGCCGCAAAACCTCCACTGGCTGGTTCCAGGGACAGAACCATCAGGGCCAGAACATCTTCTTCTACGCCAAATTCAACCAACCTGTGGCCAGGGCCATGCTGGGCGAGCAGGACAAGATGCCCACCCGGGAGATGCGCCCCAACAGCGTCTATCAAGGGGATGACCTGACCGCCTACCTCAATTTTGGCCAGGGTGACCAACCGCTCGAGATCCGGGTCGGTATCTCGGCGGTGAGCTGGCAAGGAGCACAGAAGAATCTGGAGGCGGAAGCCCCCACCTTTGATTTTGCCAAGGTGAAGTCAGACGCAGAATACGCGTGGGCCGAAAAGCTGGCAACACTCAAAACCGAAGGGGGGACGGAGACCGAGAAGACCAATTTCTACACCGCTCTCTACCACATGATGATCGCCCCTATCGAGCTCTACGATGTGGATGGCAAGTATCTTGATATGCAAGGCACCCTGCGCACCCTGCAACCTGGCGATACCCCCAACTACTCCATCTACTCGACCTGGGATACCTTCCGCGCCGTTCACCCCATGTGGACCATCATGGACCCGCCACAGGCGACTCTCTACGCCAAGGATCTAATCCGCAAATCCAACGTGGAGTTCGGCCTGCTGCCCAAATGGGAAGGCCACGGCTCGGAAACCGGCACCATGATTGGCTACCCCTCGGCGGCCATCCTTGCCGATGCGGTGACCAAGGGGCTGATCGATGCGCAAGAGGCACTGGAAGCCTCGGTCAAATCGGCCCACTACCGGCCTGCCGATTACCCGCAGATCCATGACGACATCCTGAGCTCGCTGATGGCCGGTCAGCTCAGCTATCACGAGAAAGAGCAGTGCGTCCGTTATCCCAACTGGAACTCGGTCTCCTACTCGCTGGAGTTCTCTTTCTACGACTGGACCATCGCCGAGATGGCGAAAGCCGCGGGCGACATGACTACCTATCAGGAGTTCAAGGCACGATCCTACAACTCGCTCAAACATTGGGATCCCCAGGCTGGCAATGCCGATGGCAAAGGCTTCTTCGTACCGACCGAGCTGAAAAACGGTGACCCGTGCGCCCTGAAATACGCGGCGGCCGATTTCGATCCCTACAAGTCGGATGCCTTCTACTACACCGAGGGCAATGCCTGGCAGTGGCAGTGGTCCTTCATGCAGGATCTCGACAAGCTGACCGAGATCATGGGTGGCCAGCAGGGACTGAACGACAAGCTCGACAACCTGTTCAACGCCGACCCCAACGGGGGCGAAGCACATCGGGACATGACCGGTTACATCGGGCAGTACATTCATGGCAACGAGCCCTCACACCACGTCATCTATCTCTACAATCGCACCGCCCAGCCCTGGAAAGCGCAGGAGTACCTCGACCGGGTCTATAAGGAGTTCTACAAAACCACCCCGGATGGCCTGATCGGCAATGAAGACGTCGGCCAGATGTCGGCCTGGTACATCATGAGTGCCATGGGCTTCTATCAAATCTCCCCGGGCGACCCGACCTACACCATCGGTCGTCCCATCTTTGACAAGGTCACCATCAACCTGCCCGACGGTCAGTTCAACGTGGTAGCGCAGAACAACAGCCCGGACAACCTCTATGTCAAAGAGGTCACCATCAATGGCAAGCCACTCAACCAGTACAACACCTTCGCCCACAGCGAGATCCGTCCCGGTGGTGAGCTGCGTTTTGTGATGACCAACCAGCAACCGACCCCGTAACTCTACAAGCGGCAAGCCACCCGGCTTGCCGCTTTTTCATCTCCGGAATTTGAGGAACAACAATGTTCAAACCCCACAAGCTGGCCATCATGGTGACAGCCCTGCTTGGCCTCTATGGCTGCAACACAAATGATGAGACTACTGACAATGGCCGCCCCAATAATGCCCTGCAGGTGCTGCAATATGTCGATCCGCTGATCGGCACCGATGGGCTGGGCAATGTCAATCCGGCCCCGGTCATGCCGGAAGGGATGATCCAGCCGGGCCCGGACAACTGGAATCCGGCCAACTGGAATGGCAAGGGATCCCCTTCCGACTATCACCACCATCTGGCCAAGCTTTCCGGCTTCAGCAGCACCCATATCTCGGGGGCAGGCAAGGGGGATCTCAATGATTTCGCCTTCTTGCCCTTCATCGGCAGCAATACCGACCCGGTCACCATCAACAAGACGAGCGAACAGTCGGAAGTAGGCTATTACAAAGCGGATCTGGTGGAGACCGGCATCAAGGCCGAACTCACTGCCACCCAGCGGGTCGCCTTCCACCGTTACAGCTATCCGGCGGGTGAAGATCGCAAAGTCCAGCTCGATCTGCAGCACGAGCTGCTGGAGCAATACGGCAACCACTCCCGCAATATTTACTTCAAGCGGGTGAGCGACAACACCATTGCCGGAGCCAGAACCAGCAACGAGTGGGGGCAGTGGCAGACGGTCTTTTTCTACGCCGAGTTTTCCGAGCCGTTTGTGGATCAGATCCTCTATGTCGATGGCAAATTGAGCAACGACACCGAGGTGGGGTTGGCCGATTACATCGGGTATGGCGAAACCAGACCCCGGGTACGGGATGTGGTGACCCAGCTCAACTTTGCCAAAGGGGAACGGCCCATCACCATGAAGATGGCCATCTCGGGCACCGGCATTGAGGGGGCCATGGCCAACCTGCGCGCCGATGAACATGACTACCGCTTCGATCAGGTGGTGCAGGAGAACAAGCAGGCATGGGCGAAAGTGCTCAATAAGTTCACCCTGGAGGGTGGCAGCGATGCCGACAAGACGATGTTTTATACCTCGCTCTATCGCACCTACATCGCCCCCTTCGTCTATCAGGATATGGATGGTCAATATCGCGGAATGGATGGCAAGGTGCATCAGGCCAAGCCGGGCTTTACCAACTATTCGGTCTACTCCATGTGGGACACCTTCCGCGCCGCTCACCCATTGAAGACCATCATCGAAAAAGAGCGATCCATCGACTATGTGCACGATCTGCTCAACAAATATAAAACCGGCGGCATCATGCCCAAATGGGAGCTGCACTCCGACTATACCGGCGAGATGGTCGGCTACCCGGCGGTCTCCATCATCGCCGACGTCATCGTCAAATACCCGGATGCATTCACACAGGAAGAGATAAAGCTGGCGCTGCAGGCGGCCAATGTCTCCGCCAACTTTGACCTCGCGCTGACCAAAAGCTGGGTGCCCTATCAGGATCCCTGGAACGGCGACAAGCGCTTCACCGTGATGACCCGTCACGGCCAGTATGCCGAGCAGCACGGCTATGTCCCCGCCAACGTCAAACTCAAGCCGGAAGAGGGCGGCATGGCGCAGGACAAGTACGATGAACTGGTCAACGAGTCCGTCTCGTACGGTGTCGAGAATGCCTACTATGACTGGTGCATCGCCCAGCTGGCCCGACTGGCTGGCGACAAATCCGCCGAGAACCGCTATCTGGCCCGGGCGACTACCTGGCGCGCCTATTTTGACTACAACCCGGCGCAATATGGCAAATATGGCGCGACCGGCTTTATGCGCCCCAAAAATTACGATGGCAGCTGGGTCAACAATTACCCCTCCTGCGCCATCGATAAAAACGGCAATCCCGTTACACCACCACAAAACTGTGACACCAACGACAGCAGCCGTTATGACATCTTCTGGCCCTATCGGGCCGAGCACAGGGGGCAGGACTTTACCGAAGGCAATACCTGGCAGTGGAGCTGGTTTGTTCCCCACGATATCGAGGGGCTCAAAGAGGTGATGGGGGGCGAGGAGGGATTCCGGAAGAATCTGGATGCCCTCTTCACCGCCAACTCCAACGCTGATACCTCGCAAGGGGATATGACCGGCTATATCGGGCAGTTCGTGATGGGGAACGAACCGGATCACCATGTTCCCTATCTCTATAACTGGACCAAGGAGCCGTGGAAAACCCAGGAGTATGTGGATCAGGCGGTGCGCAGCTTCTTCCACCCGACCACCACAGGGCTGATTGGCAATGAGGATGTGGGGCAAATGTCCGCCTGGTACATCATGAGTGCGCTGGGCTTCTATCAGGTCACGCCGGGGCTCCCGGTCTACACCATAGGTCGGCCACTGTTTGACAAGGTGATCATGGATATCGATGGCGGAAAATTCACCGTGATCGCCGAAAACAATGGCACCCAAAATATCTATGTGGAATCGGTCACCATCAATGGCAAACCATTGGGGGAAAACCTGACGTTCAATCACAGCGATATTCGTGCCGGTGGTGAACTGAAATTTATCATGACGGCGCAAAAACCGATCCGCTCAGATAATAAATAACCATCATGCACTATCAATATATGTTCAGGCCCAAAGCTTCCTTTGGGCCTCTTTTTTGTTCACTAACAAAAATGTTCAAAAATATACCGCACGCAATTACATGATACCCGGATCACAAACAACGCGCCTTGCCACAAAAGTCTAGTGAATGACACTTTTTTACTCTGTCGATGAAACAGATGGCATGGGAATAATAGTGCTCGCCGGGATCAATGCCATCGAGCACCAATATTGCTCAGGGATCGCTCCGGTCTCATAAAAATAGATCATGACTGCTCACCCTCTACCCGATGGAGCCGCTCAATATGTTCAAGAAAAATATTCTGGCCATTGCCCTGACCAGCACAGTAGCCATGTTATCCGGCTGCGATTCAGATAACAGCAGCGACAATAACGACGATCAAAAGCCAACGCCAACCAATGTGTTGCAATATGTGAACCCATTCGTTGGCACTGGCTTTAACGGTCACACCTTTCCCGGCCCTGTGGTACCGGAGGGCATGGTGCAACTCTCGCCGGATACCGAGTTGATCGGCTGGCACTCCTCCTCCGGCTATCACTTTGACAAAGATACCCTGTTCGGATTTTCCCACACCCACCTCTCAGGCACCGGCATGGGGGGGCTGGGGGATATTCTGTTCCTGCCCTTTACCGAAGATAAATCCAAATACATCGAGCAAAGCGATGATTACCGCAAAGCCATCTCGGTCAAAATGGACAAAAAATCCGAGCAGGCCGAGCCTGGCTACTATGCGGTGCGCATCGCCGAGAATGGCATCAAGGCCGAGCTGACCGCCTCCGAGCGGGTGGGCTTTCACCGCTACACCTATCCGCAGGGGCAACCCCAACGGCTGAAGATCGATTTGAACTCGATCCTCAACAGCGACTGGGGATCGAGTTCGCTGCGCAACAAACTCACCGTCAGCGAAGATGGCTACACCATCACCGGCGAGCGAGATGCGACTCACTTCTCCGGCTGGGCGAAAAACCAGAAGATCTTCTTCCATGCGACCTTCGACAAGAAGATCAAAGGGGTCTACATCCTCGCTGGTGGTGTGCCGGTAGAGGGCTTGAGCGCCGAGCACAAGGCCAAATCCAAAGCGGATGTCACCGCTTACGTCGAATTTGAAGAGGGCGGCTCAGCCCAACTGAACGCCAAAGTTGCCCTATCGGCGGTCGATGCCACCGGCGCATGGAACAACTACCAGGCCGAAGGGGATGTTTCGTTTGACGAGGCCCGCGCCAACGCCCGCGAGAAGTGGGCCAACGCCCTCAATTTCACCATCGAGGGGGGCAGCAAGGAGCAAAACGAGATCTTCTACACCGCCCTCTACCACACCAAGATCGCCCCCATCGTCCATCAGGATGTGGATGGCAACTACCGCGGCATGGGCAAAGGGGCGCAGGCCAAGGGGGAAGGCAGCTACTCCATCCACTATGGCCAGGCAAGCGAAGATCAGCCCAACTTCTCGGTCTACTCACTGTGGGACACCCAGCGAGCGCTGCACCCGCTTAAAACCATCACCGAACCCACCCGCGCCGTGCAGTATGCCAAGAACCTGCTCCAGAAGTATCTGGAGAGCGGCCTGCTGCCCAAGTGGGAGCATCTGGGGGATGAGACAGGCACCATGGTGGGCTATCCGGCGGTGGTGGTGATTGCCGACGCCATCACCAAATACCCCGATGCCTTCACTGCGCAGGAGAAAAATCTGGCGCTCACGGCCGCCATCGACTCCTCCACCTATACCAACTACCCCATGCTGGCGACCGAGTGGGACAAGGCGGTGCTGGACAAGACCCTGACCAACCACATCGATTACATCGAAAAGAACGGCTTTGCCCCGGCAGTGCAGCGGATCGACGGTCAGCCCGTCTTCGCTGACTACACCCTCGAGTCGGTCTCCTACGGTCTGGAGAACGCCTTCTATGACTGGGCCATCGCCCGGATCGCCAAGGCGGCCGGCAACCCGGCGGCCGAAGCGCGCTATCTGGCCCGTTCTAACGGCTATCAGCGCTACTTCGACCACAATGCGGCCGAATACGCCCAGTACGGGGTGACCGGTTTCATGCGTCCGGTGATGATCGATGGCGCCTTCATGACGCCGTTTGATCCCTATGGCACCGAACATGAGACCGGCAACTATACCGAGGGCAACGCCTGGCAGTGGACCTGGTTTGTGCCCCATGACATCAAGGGTCTGAAAACCGCGATGGGCGGAGAAGAGGCCTTCAAGCAGAATCTGGACGCCACCTTTGCTGCCGAGAGTCAGGGGTCGGAGACCGCTGACATGACCGGGATGATGGGTCAGGTGGCCTTCGGCAATGAACCCTCCCACCATATTCCCTACCTCTACAACTGGACATCGGAGCCCTGGAAAACTCAGGAGACGGTCGACTACATCCTCGACACCATGTACTCGAACACCCCGGCAGGCATCATAGGCAACGAGGATGTGGGCTCCATGTCTGCCTGGTATGTGATGTCAGCACTTGGCTTCTATCAGGTGAATGCGGCAGACCCCGTTTACACTATTGGCCGCCCGCTATTTGCCAAAGCGACCATCCCGGTCAAGGGGGGAACCTTCACCATCATCGCCGATAACAACAGCGCCAAGAACCGCTATGTCCAGTCGGTCACCATCAATGGCAAACCGCTCAAGGATGGTCTCTTCTTCGAGCACAAGGAGTTTGTACCGGGGGGCAACCTCCACTTCGTGATGGGCGATACCCCGCCACAAAAGTAACGATCGATAGCATTGAAGTGACATTCAGCACGCAATCCGAAAATGTCACTTTGTGATACCCGACGGCCCACGCCAGATGGATTGATAAAATCCAATCAGCGCTGGGCCATTTTATTTTCCAGTGGGAAACCCAGGTTCAGCCATTAACCCGTTTTTCTCAAATATGCCTTAAATCGGGCAATAAACCGCAAAAAATGGCTGTAAATCCCATTACAAGGGTTTTTCTGTCATACCTTGACCGCTGTCACATCCTGCCATTAATTAAACAAAAACCACTATTGAGTTAAAGATCAACACTTTGCGAGCTGGATCACACCAGCAAAACCATGCAACAAAAATCCAGTTATTGCTACATTCATCGCCTGTCCAACCCTACCCGTGAGGGCAATAATGAGCCCAATTCGCAACGCATGACTTAGCCCTTACAGGGAAGGAGAGTGAGATGTTACCCACCATGACCAACGGCAGACTCATCTGCCTGGAGTTGAAGGCCACCAGCAAGGAGGCTCTGTTCGACGAGATGGCACAGATGCTGGCGCGCGATGGCGCCGTGTCTGATCAACAGCAATTCGTCAAGGATATCTGGGCCCGCGAGCAGCTGGACTGCACCGGCTTCGAGCAGGGTGTCGCCCTGCCCCACGCCAAGAGCAAGGCGGTCAGCCGTCCGGCCATAGCCATCGGTGTCAGCCGTCAGGGTATCGAGTACGGCGCCGAAGATGGCAAACCGACCCAGCTTATCTTCATGATCGCCTCCCCGGATGGCGGCGCCAACCACCACATCGAAGTGCTGGCCGAGCTCTCCACCCGTCTGCTGGAACCGGGCTTTATCGAGCAGATGAAAGCCGCCACCACCGTCGAGCAAGCGCTGACCCTGCTCAAGCAAGGCCCGAAAGTGCAAAAACCGGCCCCAGCCGCCAAACCGGCTGCCACTGCACCGGCTGAACCCGAAGAGCGCACCTTCAAGGATCGCCTCAATACCATGAAGCAGCACCTGCTGTTTGGTACTTCCCACATGATCCCTTTCATCGTGGCGGGCGGTGTGCTGCTGTCACTGTCGGTGATGATGAGCGGCAAGGGCGCCGTGCCGGAAGCGGGCTTCCTCAAAGACATGGCAACCATGGGGATCGCCGGTCTGACCCTGTTTACCGCCGTGCTGGGTGGCTATATCGCCTACTCGCTGGCTGACAAGCCGGGCCTGGCCCCGGGCATGATCGGCTCCTGGATTGCCGTTCAGCACTATCAAACCGGTTTCCTCGGCGCCATTCTGGTGGGCTTTATCGCCGGTTTCGTGGTCAATCAGCTCAAACGGATCAAGCTGCCTGACTCCATGACCTCCCTCGGTTCCATCTTCATCTATCCGCTGATCGGTACCTTTCTGGTGTGCGGCATCGTGATGTGGGGGATCGGTGCCCCGATCGCCGCCATGATGGAAGGGATGAACCACTGGCTCTCCAGCATGGCGGGCTCAGGTAAAGTGATGCTGGGTGCCATTCTGGGTGGTATGACCGCCTTCGATATGGGCGGCCCGGTCAACAAGGTTGCTACCCTGTTTGCCCAGACTCAGGTCAACACCCAGCCCTGGCTGATGGGCGGCGTCGGCATCGCCATCTGTGTGCCGCCGCTCGGTATGGCACTGGCTACCCTGATGTCTCCGAAGCGTTACAAGAAAGAGGAGCGTGAATCCGGCAAAGCGGCCGCCATCATGGGCATGATCGGTATCAGCGAAGGTGCAATCCCGTTTGCCGCCGCGGACCCCATGCGTGTCATCCCAGCCATCGTCGCAGGCGGTATCGTCGGCAACATCACCGGCTTTATGATGCACAGTATCAACCACGCCCCTTGGGGTGGCTGGATTGTCCTGCCGGTTGTTGAAGGCAAGATGGGCTACATCCTGGGTACCATCCTCGGCGCCCTGACCACCGCCATCATCGTCAACCTGCTGAAGAAGCCGGTGAGCGAAGAAGATGACGTCACTACCACCCAAACCAGCTTCGAAGTCATTGAAGCGGAAGGAGAAGCAGACGTACTGGCCATCACTGCCTGCCCGTCTGGCGTGGCCCACACCTTCCTCGCCGCCAAGAGCCTGCAGAAGGCCGCCGCCAAGCAGGGGATCAAGATCAAGGTCGAGACCCAGGGCGCCAACGGCATCATCAACCGCATCACCGCCAAGGATGTCGCCAACGCCCGCTGCGTCATCTTCGCCCACGATGTGGCCATCAAGAACCGCGAGCGCTTCACCAATATCGAGGTCATCGATGTGAAAACCAAAGAGGCGATCCACAATCCGGAAGCACTGCTGGCCCGCACGCTGGGCAACAAGGCAAACGCCGCCTGATAACCGTCAGACTCCACCTATAACAAGGGGCCCATCACTGGCCCCTTTTCGTTGCCTGTCGAGCAACCGCACATCATCCCACCGACCAAGCCACTGATTTAAAACATATTAACCAGTCACATCACGGATCTTGGCGAGCCGTCACAGAACGGTGACGTGTAAAAAAACAGCAATTGAAGCGCTGGTCAGATCTCATGTCAAATGGCTCCGCCTACTAAACTGGAGCATCACAAAAATGATAAAAATCAATAAATTGGTTCTGGCTGTTACCCTCACCCTCACTGCCACCCCCTTGCTGGCCGCCCACTGGGAGTGCGGTGAGCACGTGCGCTTCGGCCTGCCCTCCGAATCGGATCAGAAGCTCTGCCGTGAAGGGTATGCCGTCGGCTACAACTACGACTACAAGGTGGCGGACTGGGTCTCCTACCGGATGACAGCCCAGAGCGCACAGGGCACAGTGCCGCGCAAGGATGCCTTCGCCGAGGACAGGGAGATCCCGGTTGCTTATCGCGCCACCCTCTCCGACTACAAGGGCTCGGGCTACGACCGTGGCCATCAGGCCCCGGCGGGGGACATGAAATCGAACAAGAACACCATGAAAGAGAGCTTCCTGCTGAGCAACATGACACCGCAGATCGGGGTGCTCAACCAGAAGGCGTGGCGCGTGCTGGAGGACAAGGTGAACAAGTGGGCGGTCTCCCGCAAGGATGTGCAGGTGATCACCGGCCCCATCTTTACCGGCTCTGAAGAGTCCATCGGTCAGGGTGTGGCGATCCCGAGCGCCTACTACAAGATCGTGATGGACCCGGCCAGACTGCAGGCCATCGCCTTTATCATGCCGCAGGAAGAGGTGCCTATTAGCCAGATCGCCGACTACCGGGTCTCGGTGCGCGAGGTGGAGGAGCAGACCCAGCTCAACTTCTTCAGCGATATGCCCGAAGAGCAGCAAGAGACGCTGGAAGCTCGCGTCTCCCCGATGTGGAACTGACCGCGAACACTCGCCAACAGATGGATTGACACCCCATCTGTCTTGCATCGCGATAGATAGAGGGAGGGAGGGACCAGCGCCCCTCCCAGCAGGGGGAGTCACGCTCCCCCTGCCCTTTTCAGATGGCTGCTGACCCGTTGCGGCCATTTTTGCGGCCACTGGTGTGGCATCACCCGACGACCCGCCCCGACTCACAGTTTGCCACGCCGTTAGCTGCTATATTGCTCCGCTCTTTGGCACTAACAGACTGAATTGACGCACATTTGCCTTATCCCATCGGCCCACAAGCCGGCGCACCACGGCGCGATTCAGCCCGACAGAGGACCTTTTGATGAAACAGACCCTTCTTGCCCTCACCCTCGGCGGCCTGCTGGCGCTCTCGCCCCTCGCCCTGCAAGCGGCCGAGAGCTCGATGCAAATGGAGCACGACCTCAATACCCTGGTCAGCAAACGCCAGGCGGTGGACATGCTGCTCGGCGAAGCGCTGCAGATCTACAAGTCGCCAGCCAAAATCTCCCACGCCGGTTTTACCGCCAAGATGCCGAGCAATATGGAGCTGGTGACCGAGCGTCTGCTGGCCGCCTACCAGCTGGAACCCTACCGCACCGACCTGCTCATCTCGGCGGCCAACGCCCAGATCTACAACGGCAACCTGAGCCGCGCCATCACCTTGCTGGAGCAGGCGCAGGCCGTCGCCCCCGATGATCTCGACATCAACAGCTATCTCGCCATCTGGCTGTTGGTGAAGGGTAACAAGGAGGCCTCCCGCAGCTATCTGGCGAAAGTGGCGGATCGCAACAGTGGCCGCGCCGCCGATCTGGAGGAGATCATCGCCCGGGTGCAGCGGATCACCGCCGCCCCGCTGCAGACCGAACTGACCGAGGATCAGGTCAAGGCCAGCAAGGAGGGCAAGCGCGCCATCGTCACCCTGGGCTACGCCCTCAATCCCGACGGCAGCATGGACAAAATCCTGCTGGGCCGCCTGCAAACCACCCTTGGGCTGGCCAAAGCCGACCCGGAGGCGCTGATCATACTGACCGGCGGCGTGCCCCAGAACCGCCATACCGAGGGCAAGCTGATGGCCGACTGGCTGGCCAACCACGGCATCGACCGCAGCCGCCTGATTGAAGAGAACTACGCCACCAGCACGGTGGATAACGCCCTCTACAGCGCCTATGCCCTCGCCCGCCACCAGATTGACTATGCGGTGCTGGTGAGCTCAGCCAGCCATGTGCGCCGCGGTCAGACGGTGCTGGAAATCGCCTGCGACCAGATTGGCCCAGCCAACATCAAGGTGGCGAGCGTCAGCTACCCTGACAAGCCCCTCGAGGAGCTGGCCACCCCGAGCGAGAGCGAGCTGCTCGGCATCTACCGCGACGCCCTGCGCACCTACGGCATGTGGAGCTACCGCTCCGCCCCGCTGATCGAGCGTTGATCGGCCATCAACACGAAAAAGAGAGGGAGGCGTGATGCCTCCCTCTCTTTTATTGACCGATGATTGGCCAAGCCGCGCCCGTTAGCTGACGATAAAGCCCTGCGAGGGGCTCGCTTTGGGATCATCGCCGAAGCGGTTTGGCCCCTGCTGGCCGTTGCAGACCATAAAGTAGATAAGCACCAGGGTGCCGATAATGGGGATAAGCCCGAGCAGCAGCCACCAAGCGCTGCGGTCGGTATCGTGCAGACGACGGGCCGCCACCGCCAGCGATGGAAGCAGCACAGCCAGCGAATAGATGGAGCTGATCAGCTCATTGTCGCCGCCGATCAGCTTGTCCACCATGCCGAGCAGCAACATGACGATGACGTTGCACAGCACGAACATCCAGTATTCGGTGCGACGGGCCCGCCCGCTAAATACCGCATATTGCTTGAGGACCGAGATATACCAGTTCATTGCGCCTCCAGACTGTTTTCAAAAACAAGTAGTTGCAGATCCGAACCGAGCTTAGCGCGATCAGTGTCCGGCGTCGATCACCAGCAGCTCCAGATCCTGGCGACTGACCCGCTTGCTGTCCACCTTCACATAGAGCGAACGTTCCTTCCGTGCCAGCAGTACATCGTTCACCCCGTCGCAGGCTCGGAGTTTCTGCTCCAGTGCAGGGCTCGCCTCCACCCCTTCCGGTAACAGGATGCGCAGACTGCTCACATAGGGGGGCTCCTGCATGGTAAGGCTGACCCCGAGCCAGACAAGGGCCAGCGCAGAGCAGCCGCCAAACACCAGGGCGCCACCACCCAGACTGTAGAGCAGGCCCCCCAGGCTGCCACCGATAGCCACTCCGATAAACTGGCTGGTGGAGTAGATCCCCATGGCCGTACCCTTGTAACCCGGTGGCGACTCCTTGCTGATCAGGGATGGCAGCAACGCCTCCATCACGTTGAAGCCGATGAAGAAGAGCTGCAGGCCGGCGAGCAGGCCCCACAGCTGCAGGCCAGCCTGCCACAGCACCACTTCGGCGCTGAGCATCACCAGCACGCAGATCTGGAACACCAACTTCATCTTTCTGCGCGTCTCGGCATAGATGATGAAGGGTACAACGCTGACGAAGGCAATCAGCATGGTGACCAGATAAGCCTGCCACTGGCTGTCCCGAGGCAGACCCGCTTGCTCCAGCAGCGGCGGCAACGCCACGAAGCTCGACATCAACAGGGTATGCACGCACAAAATGCCGAGATTGAGTTTGAGCAGGCGCGGATTGGTCAGCACAGTGCGCATCCCGCCCCTGACCATGCCGGACTCGCGATTGAGCAGATGAGTTGTCGGTGTCGGCACCAGCCAGAGGGTGACGGCAATGCCCCCCAGCGCCAGCAGGGCGATGAGCCAGAACAGGCCGGAGAGTCCCAGCGCATGAGTGATGAGGGGGCCGGTCACCATGGCGATGGCGAAGGTGATGCCAAAGCTCACCCCGATGAAGGCCATCGCCTTGGTGCGGTTCTGCTCGCGGGTGAGATCCGACAAGAGCGCCATCACGGCGGCCGAGATGGCGCCGCTGCCCTGCAGGGCGCGGCCGGCGATGACGCCCCAGATGGAGTGGGTCAGCGCCGCGATCACGCTGCCGAGGGCAAACATCAGCAGGCCGCCGACGATGAGGGGCTTGCGGCCCACCTTGTCGGAGAGCAGACCGAACGGGATCTGGAACAGCGCCTGGGTCATGCCGTAGATGCCGATGGCCAGGCCGATGAGCGCCTCGGAGGCCCCCGCCAGCGACATGCCGTAGGTGGTCAGCACCGGCAGCACCATAAACATGCCGAGCATGCGCAACGAGAAGACGGAGCCGAGCGCCCAGGTGGCACGGCGCTCGCCCCTCGTCATGGTGAAATCATTCATGATGGCCTCGATAGGTCAGGGAAAAGGAAGACTCAAGGGGTGGCCGACACGCGCCATGCCACACCCGACAGAGGGGAAAAGTACCCGATGGGCGGCCCCATAATAACAGAGCCGGGGAGGTTCCCGGCTCTGGATCTCATGCAATCGGAAGCAACGCACACTATCGGAGCAACATGCTCACCAGCGCCACAGGCTCGGCCTCTGGCTGGAAGTCTACCGACATCATGACACTCAGACAGGTAATGGTGACGATGGAAAACATAAACAGCTTGCGCGCCCAGAGAGCATCATCAACCAGCTGTTTGTAACCCGACAGCGCCATCCCCAGCCACCAGACACTCACCGCAGTGGCCACCACCAGATACTTGTAGCCGGCGTAACCGCCGAGGAACAGCATCAGGGTCGGCACCATAAAGGCCAGGATGTAGAGGGTAATGTGGTGCTTGGCCACCGAAATTCCCTTCACCACCGGCAACACCGGAATGTTGGCCGCCTGATAATCCTTGAAGCGGAAAATGGCGATCGCATAGGAGTGCGGCATCTGCCACAGGCTGAAGATCGCCAGCAGGATCAAGGCCCCCGAGTCGAACTGACCGCTCACCGCACAGTAGCCGATGACCGGCGGCGCGGCGCCGGAGAGGCTGCCCACCAGGGTGCCGTAGACCGAGTGACGCTTCATGTAGAGGCTGTAGACCCCCACATAGACAATGAAGCCCAGCACCGCCAGCAGAGCGGCCAACGGATTGGCCGCCCAATAGAGCAGTGCAATGCCCGCCATGCCAAGCGCGGTGGCGTACCAGAGCGATACGCCGGGGGCGATCAGCCCCTTCACCAGAGCACGGTTCTTGGTGCGCTCCATGATGCAGTCGATGTCCCGGTCGATGTAGTTGTTGAACACGCAACCGGAGGCCACCACCAGCGAAACACCCACCATGGTCAGAATGAACAGGGGCAGGTCCAGGCTTCCTTTTGAAGCCAGCAGAAATCCCCCGATCACCGAGATGAGGTTGCCGAAGATGATGCCCGGCTTGGTCACTTGCAGGTATTGCTTCATCATTGCCAGCCTGCTCAGTGGACCATCATGTTGATGTTGAGGTTGTACATGATCCACAGGGAACCCACGACCACGATGGCAATGATGAGCACGGTAAAGACCAGTGCCACCAGGTTCCAGCGCTCCTCGGACGAGGTGTTCATGTGCAGGAAGTAGACCAGATGGACAAAGATCTGCACCACCGCCATGCCAACCACGGTGGCCAGCACGGTGGTGTGGGAGGCGGAGCCGTCTATCACCATCCAGAACGGTACGGCAGTCAGGATCAGTGACAGCACGAAGCCGATCAGGTAGCTCTTGGCGCTGCCGTGGCTGGCGCCGTGATTATCAACGGAATGACTCATTTACATTGCCCCCATCAGATAGACCACGGTAAAGACGCAGATCCACACCACGTCGAGGAAGTGCCAGAACAGGCTCAGGCACATCAGGCGGGAGCGGTTGCGATCGGTCAGCCCCTTCTTGGCCACCAGCACCATCATCACGATGATCCAGATAAGGCCGCTGGTGACGTGGATACCGTGGGTACCGACCAGGGTGAAGAAGGCGGAGAGGAAGGCGCTGCGATCCGGGCCGTAACCTTCTGCGATCAGGTGATGGAACTCGTAGATCTCCATCGCGATAAAACCGGCACCCAGCACAAAGGTCACCAGCAACCAGCCATTGACGGTAGACACCCGGTTCTTGTTCATCGCCAACATGGCAAAACCGAAGGTGATGGAGCTCAACAGCAGCAGCATGGTTTCGGCAAATACGAACGGCAGTTCGAAGATATCCTTGCCGCTCGGACCGCCGGCAGTGCCGTTGACCAGGACCGCATAGGTTGCAAACAGACATGCAAACAGGATGCAGTCACTCATCAGGTAGATCCAGAAACCAAACACCTTGTTGGCACCGGCATCATGGTGCCCATGATCATGGGCACTCTCGTGAGTGTGATGTAGAACGTCGGTCGCCATAGCGTCACGCCCCCTTGTTAATGTTGGCAAAATGCTGACCTTCGGGTGCCCATACCCTCCGGGCACCGTAAACGTGGATGTGATATGAAACGCCAGTGGTCATAGCACTAAGCCCCCTTGTTGATGTTGGCAAAATGCTGATCTTCGATGCGCGTGATCTCGTCAACCTGGACGTAGTAGTCCACGCCATCGTTGAAGCTATGGATGATCCAGCTGCCAATCATGGCGACAAAGGCAAGGATCGCCATCCACCAGATATGCCAGATCATGGCAAAGCCAAAGATGGCGCTGAAGCCCGCGATGATCACCCCAGCCCCGGTGTTCTTGGGCATGTGGATCGGCGCATACTGCTTGGGCTGCTGATAGGCTGAACCGTTTTGCTTGGCATCCCAGAAGGCATCCAGACCGGTGATCTTCGGCTCGATGGCGAAGTTGTAGAAGGGCGGCGGTGAAGAAGTCGCCCACTCCAGCGTCCGGCCACCCCAGGGGTCACCACTCACATCACGGTTCTGCTCGCGGTCACGGATGCTGACCACCAGCTGGATCACCTGGCACAAGACACCAAGGGCAATCAGGCCGGCACCACATGCTGCTACCACCAGCCAGGGGTGGAAGGCCGGATCCAGCTGTTGGCTGATGCGGCGGGTCATCCCCATGAAGCCCAGTACGTAAAGCGGCATGAAGGCAACAAAGAAGCCGATAATCCAGCACCAGAAAGCACGCTTGCCCCAGGTTTCGTTCAGGGTGAAGCCGAACGCCTTGGGGAACCAGTAGGTGATACCGGCAAAGCAGCCAAATACCACGGCACCAATGATGACGTTATGGAAGTGAGCGATGAGGAACAGGCTGTTGTGCAACACGAAGTTGGCCGCCGGCACCGAGAGCAGTACCCCTGTCATGCCACCTATGGTGAAGGTGATGATGAAACCGACGGTCCACAGCATGGGTGAGGTGAACTCGATGCGACCACGGTACATGGTGAACAACCAGTTGAAGATCTTCACCCCGGTCGGGATGGAGATGATCATGGTGGTAATGCCGAAGAAGGCATTCACGTTTGCGCCCGAGCCCATGGTGAAGAAGTGGTGCAACCAGACAATGAAGGAGAGCACGGTAATGGCAATGGTCGCCCATACCAGCGAGGTGTAGCCGAACAACCGCTTCTTGCTGAAGGTGGCCACTACTTCGGAGAAGATCCCGAATACCGGCAACACCAGGATATAAACCTCGGGGTGGCCCCAGGCCCAGATCAGGTTGATGTACATCATCATGTTGCCACCCATGTCATTGGTAAAGAAATGGGTACCCAGATAGCGGTCTGCGGTGAGCAGGGCGATGGTAACGGTCAGGATCGGGAAGGAGGCGATGATCAGCACGTTGGAGCACAAAGCCGTCCAGGTGAACACCGGCAGACGCATCATGGTCATGCCAGGAGCGCGCATCTTGATGATGGTGGCGAAGAAGTTGACGCCAGTCAGCAAGGTGCCCAGACCCGATATCTGCAGACTCCAGATCCAGTAATCAACCCCGACCCCCGGGCTGTACTCCAGCCCAGAGAGGGGCGGATAGGCCAGCCAGCCGGTCTGGGCGAATTCACCGACCCCGAGGGAGATGTTGATCAACACCACGGCAGCGGCGGTGAACCAGAAGCTGATGTTGTTGAGGAAGGGAAAAGCCACATCACGGGCACCGATCTGGAGCGGCACGACGATATTCATCAGACCGATCACCAGTGGCATCGCCACGAAGAAGATCATGATGACCCCGTGGGCGGTGAAGATCTGGTCGTAGTGGTGGGGCGGTAAAATGCCGTCACCACCAGCCGAAGCCATCACCTGCTGGGTACGCATCATCACCGCATCGGCGAAGCCGCGCAGCATCATGACCATACCCAGGATCAGATACATGACCCCAAGACGCTTGTGGTCGACCGAGGTAAGCCACTCTTTCCACAGATATTGCCACTTGCCGAAATAGGTGATCAGGCCGGCAACGGCCAGCCCCCCCAAAATGATACCGGCTACCGTCACCATGATGATGGGTTCATGGAACGGAATGGCATCGAGTGTTAATTTTCCAAACATCGGTTATTCCTCGGATCCTGCTTGCACAGCCTTGTTATCCAACGGCGCGTTCATATGTCCGGCATGCTCCTTCTGCCCGTCATGCGCCATAGCGGCATGGTCCATCTGCATATGTGCCATGTCATCGTGATTCATGGCGGCGCCATGCTCTGAGGGGGCTTTATGGGTCATCCCCTTGTGCTCGCCATGCCCCATGTCACCCATAAACTTGTTGATCAGCTTGACGAAAAGGGCCGGATCGGCACTTGAGAAATACTCTACTGGGTGGTTTTCGCTCTTCTTGGCCAGCGCATTGAACTCATCCATGGTGGTCAGCATCTTGGGAGAGGCCTTGACTTTGGCAACCCAGGTATCAAAACCGGCCTGATCCTGCGTAGCAATCGCCTTGAACTTCATGCCCGAGAAACCGGCTCCGCTATAACTGCTGGAGATACCGTCATACGCGCCTGCTTCATTGGCAATGAGATGCAACTTGGTCTGCATACCTGCCATGGCATAAATTTGCCCGCCCAGCTTGGGAATGAAGAAGGAGTTCATGACAGTGTCTGAAGTCACCCGGAAATTGACGGGGGTATTGACCGGGAATGCTAATTCATTGACCGAGGCAATCCCTAATTCTGGGTAGACAAACAGCCATTTCCAGTCGAGGGAAATAACATCAATCTGGATCGGCTTCACCGTGGACTCCAGCGGCTTGTAGGGATCCAGTTCGTGGGAAGTTTTCCAGGTAATGGTTGCCAGAATGACGATGATAATAACTGGTACGGTCCAGACAACCGCCTCAATTTTATTGGAGTGAGACCAATCCGGAGTATATTTGGCATTGGTATTTGATGCCCGGTATTTACGAGCAAAGACCACCGCCATAATAATCACAGGGATCACCACAATTAACATCAGCCCCAAGGCGGTTAATATCAGTGATTTCTGTTCCAGACCAATCTGCCCTTTGGGATTCATCAAGGCCATGTCGCAGCCGGTCAGCAAGCTGGCCGATGCGATCAACAGCAAAGCACCCAAGCCCCTCTTTAATTCAAAAGGTCTCATGCAGTGTCCTTATGGTCGCAAGGCTAAAGTTGTAAAAACGGGCAACATTGTGATCAGAACCGGAACATGTAAACAACATGGAAAATTAATCTTAAGATTGTGCCAAACTTGGCCTCAGCATGTGAAAAATGTTAATTTTGCATCCGTATCACTATTAATGGCGCCTTTTCCCATAATTAATCAATGACACTCTCTTCTCAATTTATAATTGGACAGGGAGCATTATCTCGCCAACTAACCTTACATAGCATATGGGTATATATGACGAAAAATTAATCCTCCAGCATGAATAATAAACACCTGTCGACTTTGATGATCTGCGACAATTTGAACTCATCATCATTTACGTAATTAAACGCGACGAACAGAACACAGCACGATATTTTTTAGCTGGATTGTTTTTTAACAATTCGAACCCAAACAGATATGTCACTCCATACTCGTTTGATCAATCTGTTTAATAAGTTATTATCAACCCATATAGACGCCATAAAAATATGGCGGTAGGTTGCGTCCTCTTGCTGCTGGCCAGCTACCCCACTCTGTACTTTTCCATTTTTCATACAGCAGGTATTGCCATGAGTATTACACGCAGAGATTTTCTCAACGGCGTTGCCATCACCATTGCGGCAGGCGTCGCCCCCATCAATCTGCTCAAGGCTGCCGAAGGCGGCAGCACGCTGGCGGATAAAACCCTAGCCTACCCGCCCGCCCTCACCGGGCTGCGCGGCAACCACCCGGGCTCCTTCGAACCGGCCCACAGCATCGCCCGTGACGGCAAGCAGTATGACTTCGCCAATATTCCCCTTGAGGGGGAGTACGATCTGGTGATCGTCGGCGCCGGGATCAGCGGTCTGGCCGCCGCCTGCTTCTATCAGCAACTGCTCGGCGCGGATAAGAAGATCCTGCTACTCGACAACCACGATGACTTCGGCGGCCACGCCAAGCGCAACGAGTTCACCACCCCCGATGGCCTGCGTCTGGGTTACGGCGGCAGTGAATCCCTGCAATCACCGCGTTCGGTCTACAGCCCGGTTGCGCTCGGTCTGCTCAAGGCGCTGGAGGTCAACATCGACGAGCTGGCCGCCGGTTTCCAGCAGACCTTCTATCCGGATCTGGGGCTGAGCCGCGGCGTCTATTTCGACGAGAAGCACTTTGGCATCAACAAGATAGTGAACGGGGATCCGGGCCACAACGTGGCGGACGATATCCCGCGCGATCGCCTGAACGGTCGTCCGCTGGCAGAATTTATCGGTGACTTCCCCCTCGATGATGCTGACAAGGCCGCCCTGTTGGCCCTGCACGAAGCGAAGATCGACTACCTGAGCGGCATGACCCGCGAGCAGCAGGACGAGTGGGTGACCCGCAACAGCTACACCACCTTCCTGCGCGATAAAGTGGGCCTCAGCGAGCGGGCGATCACTTACTTCCAGCAGCGCACCAACGACTTCCAGGCGGTCGGCATCGACGCCACCGCCTGCGCCGATGCGCGCCTCTGCGCCTTGCCGGGGTTCGACGGCCTCAATCTGACGCCGCTGGATGCCGAGGAGCAGGCGGAGCTGGACGATCCCTACATCTTCCACTTCCCCGATGGCAACGCCGGTCTCACCCGCCTGATGGTGCGCAAGCTCATTCCGCAAGTGGCGCCGGGTCACACCATGCAGGATGTGGTGCTGGCCAAGTTTGACTACAGCAAACTCGACCTGCCTGAGCACAAGGTGCAACTGCGCCTTGGCAGCACGGCATTGCAGGCCAAAAACGTGCGCCTCGCCGACGGCAAGCTGGCGGTGGATGTCACCTACATCAAGGAGGGGAAACTGCATCGGGTGCGGACCAAGCAGTCGATCATGGCGGGCTACAACATGATGATCCCCTACATGGTGCCCGAGATGCCGGAGCCCCAGAAGGAGGCGCTGCGCCAGAATGCCAAGGCGCCGCTGGTCTACACCAAGGTGGTGATCAAGAACTGGCAAGCCTTCGTCAAGCTGGGGGTGCACGAGGTCTACTCCCCCGCAGCCCCCTACAGCCGGGTCAAGCTCGACTATCCAGTCAGCATGGGTGGCTACGAGCATCCCAAGAGCCCGGATCAGCCGATGTGCCTGCACATGGTCTATGTGCCGACCCTGCCGGGCAGCGGTCTGTCGGCCCGCGAACAGTCCCGCAAGGGGCGCGCCATGATCCTCGGCATGCCGTTCGAACAGCATGAGCAGATGATCCGCGAACAGCTGCAAGGGATGCTCGGCAGCGCCGGTTTTAACCATGAGCAGGATATCCTCGCCATCACGGTCAACCGCTGGTCTCACGGCTACTCCTATGTCACCAACACCCTGTTTGATGACGAAACACAGTGCGAAAAATGGATTGAACTGGGTCGCCAGCCGATCGGCAACATCACCATCGCCAACTCGGATGCAGGCTGGAGCCCCTACGCCCACGCCGCCATCGACGAAGCGTGGCGCGCCGTCAACGAGCTGGTTGCCATGAGCAAGGGAGGTGCCCAATGAGCCGCGCCCTGTCACTGACCGCCAGCGCCCTGCTGCTGGCCCTGCCTGCCCTTGCCGCCCACGCCATGTCGGCGGGGGAATACGTGGCCAAGCTCGGCGATTGCGCCGCCTGTCACACCAGCGAAACCAGCAAGCCGCTGGCGGGCGGCAAAGGGTTCCCGACCCCCATCGGCACCGTATTTGCCACCAACATCACCCCCGACAAGACCCACGGTATCGGCAACTACAGCCTGCCGGAGTTCATCAAGGTGATGCGCGAAGGGGTGGCCCGCGATGGCCATCGCCTCTATCCGGCCATGCCCTACACCGCCTACGCCAAGATGAGCGATAAGGATCTCGAAGATCTCTATCACTACCTGATGAAGGAGGTACAGCCGCTGGCCATCGCCAACAAGGAGAGCGACATCCCCTGGCCCCTCAACATGCGCTGGCCGCTGATGGGCTGGAACTGGATCTACCACGATGACAGCCGCTTCACCCCGGTCGCAGGCAAGAGCGAGGAGTGGAACCGCGGCGCCTATCTGGTGCAGGGTGCCGGCCACTGCGGCAGCTGCCACACTCCGCGCGGGCTTGGCATGCAGGAGAAAGCGCTGACCGAGGCGGACCCTGTCTACCTGAGCGGGGCGGCGCTGGATGGCTGGTATGCCCCCGACATTCGCGGCAGCCGTTACAGCAAGCAGGCGCTGATCGATCTGCTGAAAACCGGCCGCAGCCAGCATGAAGCGGTCGCGGGCCCCATGGGGGAAGTGATCACTCACAGCAGCCAGTATTTCAGCGACGCCGATCTGGCCAGCATCGCCACCTATCTGACCGATCTGAAAGATGAACCGGTGGCGGAGAAAGGGGCCCGCGCCTACGCCAGTGCCAGCGGCAAGGCGGACTACGCCATGTACTGCTCCACCTGTCACGGGGTCAACGGCCAGGGCAATGACCACGTCATCCCCTCGCTGGTGAACAACCGCACCGTGCTGGCGAGCGATCCGTCGAGCCTGATCAATGTGTTGCTGCACGGCGCCGAAACACCGGTCACCCACGGCCATCTGGGTTACCACATGCCGGGCTATGGCTGGACCATGGATGATGAGCGGCTCGCCGAGCTGGTCAACACCCTGCGCGCCTCCTGGGGCAATGAAGGCACCGCCGTCAAGGCGGCTGCGGTCAAGGCCCAGCGCGAGCTGCACGGTAAAGAGTAAGGGCTGTCAGCCCTCTCTTGGCCAAGTGCCATAAAAAACGGGCCTCCACTGGAGGCCCGTTTGCTATTGATGAACCAGGTTCCGGTGCTTATCCCTTGCGGGATTTTGGCCCCGGCAGCGGCGCCGTTGGCTGGCGGTAATCGCCATAAGGGAAGATATTGCGAAAACGCTGGGCCACCGGCTCGGGGATGGAGCGGGAGAAGATCAGCTTTACACCATCGCCATCACGCTGCCCCACAATGCGACCGCGCACCGTGTCGTGGCGCAGGATCTGCTTGGCATGCTCAATAAAGGCGGGTGACACCTTGCCCTGCTTGACCACTACCTTGCCGGGGGCAAGACGGATCTCGAACAGGGCGCCACGCCCCAGCTTCATCAACCACCAGATCAGGGCTATCGCCACTATCAAGGAAATCCAGGCCATCTTCATCCCTCCCAAGCTCTTGATATAAGGCAGTATAAGCGGCCGAGCGTTCCGATTGTTTGGCGCCGATCACAGCCCCCGCGTCAACGCAATAGCGCCTCTTTGCTCAGCAATCCTTGCCCCAGCCCACCAGCGTCTCGCGATAGAGCGCCAGCAAGGCTTCATCGCGCACCGCCACCCCGACCTGCTGCGGACGATAGGCTGCCCAATCATCGTGGGAGTGGCGTTTGCCATCGAACTTTTGCAGGGTGTGGCCGATGGCCGGGCCGCTGGTAATCACCCGCACCGGCCCCTCGCGCAGGGTAAAGAGGGTCGGGTCAATGACATAGGCGATGGCGGACGGATCGTGAACGTGGCAACCAGAGAGCCCCAGCTTCTCGGAGTAGAAGCGCAGGTAGAAGCGGCTGACATCCCACAGGAAGCGGCCCGGCTCCCCCGCCTTGTCCCTGAGCTCATCCAGATAGGCGCTGCTGAAGAAGCTCTGCTGAGTCACGTCCAGCCCGATGATCACTACCGGCCAATCGGCGGTAAAGACCCGGTCGGCGGCATCGGGATCGTCGTGGATATTGGCTTCGGCATAGGGGGTGACGTTGCCGCGATGGCCGTTGACGCCAAAGGCTCCTCCCATCACTACCACCTGTTTCACCAGCGAGACAATCTCGGGCGCCTGTTGCAGCGCCAGCGCCAGATTGGTCAGCGGGCCGATAGTGACCAGGGTGATCTCCCCCGGTGCGGCTTTGACCGCCTCGACAATATATTGCCAGGCGGGGCGGGGATCCGGAGCGATAGTCACCTCCCCCGCCTCCATGTCGCCAAAGCCGCTCGGGCCGTGGACTATGGTAGTAGGGCCGACCGGCTCGCGCAGCAGCGGGGCAGCCGCGCCTTTGGCCACATCCGCCTTCATGCCGTACTTCTGCTTGAGCCAGAGGGCGTTGCGGGTACCATTGTCGATGGTGGCGTTACCAAAAACTGTGGTGATGGCGAGCAGCTCGATGGCGGGGTGGGCCTCGGCAAACAGGATGGCCATGGCATCGTCGATACCCGGGTCGGTATCCAGAATGATTTTATGGGTCATGAGAAATTCCTACGGTGACAAACCCTGCGACAAAAGGGAGAGTCTACCCGGCTGACGGTCTCGTATCCCGGCATGGGATCACAGACCGGGCCTTTGCTCCCGGCAGCGGGGGCGCTGCTGGCGACAATCTGCATAAAAAAAGCGCGGCCCTGTTGTCAGCGCCGCGCCCTTTATCGTTGTTCGTTATCTGCTATCTGGCAGTGATCTGCCTGACCGGATCCTCAGTGTTTGCGGTGCCAACGCGGTGAGGTCGCCTTCTCCCCCCAGGGGGTGACGCAGGGGAGCAGTGCCCCTTCAATCACCATCTCGCTGCCCGCCAGCGCCTCGGCGATCTTCTGGTGCAGCACCCGCAGTACCTTGCCCTCGTGCTCGGCCAGAGAGTGGCCCGCGGCAAAGAACTCCGGCTGATATTGCAGTGCCAGCTTCTGGGCGAATTCGTAGGTGTTGAAGCAATCCGGCATCCGCTCAACCACATCTTCAAGCCGGGCCAACAAGCTGTTCAGTTCCCTGGTCATAGTGCTCTCTCCGTGTAGGTTAATAGCCAAAAACTACCCCTTATTAGATAAGCCACCAACGAGCAAACCACAAAAGTGTGGGGAGACACACAGTTCTCTCTTGCGTCTGGCTTGTGGTGAACGGCAGACAGCTTGCCAGCTTTACATTCCGGTAACAAACAGCTAGATTTAGACCGACTAATCAGTCGGTCATTTTTCATACGGAGAACAACATGGGTGCGGCGCAGCTTCAACACACTCCTGAGGATATCCTCGCCATCAAGATGTCCCTGCCGGATCAGCTGGCGCGGCTCAAGCGGGCGAGTCTGGCTCACCCCATGCCAACCCTGGCCGAGCGCCGGGCGCAGCTGACCAAACTCAAGCAGGCGTTGCTCGCCCACAAGGGGCAGCTGTGCAAGGCGCTGGCAGCAGATTATGGCCAGCGCAGCCACTACGACAGCCTGATCGCCGATGTGCTGCCCTGCATCATGCAGATCAACTACACCCAGAAGCGGCTCAAGCGCTGGATGCAGCCCCACCGCCGTCACACCGGCCTGCTGCTGGCCCCCGCCAAAGTAGAGGTGCACTTCCAGCCACTCGGGGTGGTCGGCATTATCGTGCCGTGGAACTTTCCGGTGATGCTGAGCCTTGGCCCCCTCATCACCGCCATCGCGGCGGGCAACCGGGCGATGCTGAAACTCTCCGAGTTCACTCCCCATACCAATGCCGTGCTGCGCACCATGCTCACCAGCGTATTTGACGAAAGCGAGATCGCCATTATCGAAGGAGATGCCCAGATGGCGGCGGCGTTCAGCTCACTGCCGTTCGATCACCTGCTCTTTACCGGCTCCACCATGGTGGGCAAGCTGGTGATGGCCGCCGCCGCGCCCCAGCTTACCCCCCTCACCCTTGAGCTGGGTGGCAAGAGCCCCTGTCTCATCGCCCCCGACATGCCGGTCGCCACCGCGGTCGAGCGGATGATCTTCGGCAAGAGCCTCAACGCCGGGCAGATCTGCGTCGCCCCCGACTATGTGCTGCTGCCCCGTAGCGAGGTGGATAACTTTATCGCCGCCTATCGCAACCACTTTGCCAAGCTCTACCCTGCCGGGCTCGCCAGCCCCGACTACGGCGCCATCATCAACGATCGCCAGTATCAGCGGCTGGTCAGCTGGCTCGATGAGGCCAAACAGGCGGGAGCCCAGCTCCACCCCTGCTCCACTCCGGCGCGGGATGATCAGCGCCGCCTTCTGGCCCCGCATCTGCTGACCGGGGTGCCGGGCCACTGTCAGGTGATACAGCAAGAGATCTTCGGCCCGCTGCTGCCGCTTATCCCCTACGACACCCTGGAGGAGGCGCTCGCCTACATAGCCGAGCGCCCCCGCCCGCTGGCTCTCTACCTGATGAGCTTCGATCCCGAACTGCAGGCGCGGGTGACCCGGGAGACCCACTCCGGCGGCATGGCCATCAACGAGAGTCTGTTCCAGGTGGCGGCCGATGATGTGCCGTTTGGCGGCATCGGCGCCTCCGGCATGGGCCACTACCACGGGCACGAGGGCTTTCTCACCTTCTCCAAGGCGAAAACCGTGCTGACCCGCGGCAAGTTCACCACCGGCTCCCTGATCCATCCGCCCTACAACAGCTGGATCCAGAAGCTGATGATGGCTTTCTTCCTGCGTTGACGGAGCCCGCCATGACCGACAAGCGCCGCCAGATCCTGGATGCCGCCCTCGCCCTCTGCGCCGAAGATGGTCTGCAGGGAGCAGCTACCGCCCGCATTGCCAAGGCGGCCGGGGTCGCCAACGGCACCCTGTTCCACCACTTTCCGAGCAAGGAGGCACTGATCCTCCAGCTCTATCAGGATGTGAAGACCCGGATGGGCGCTGCCATCTGCGAAGCCGATCCCGAGCTGGCACTGCGCGAGCAGATCCACCACTACTGGCAGCAGGCGATGAGCTGGATGCTGGCCCACCCCAATGAGCTCAAATTTGTGCTGGGTTTCTTTCACTCTCCCCTGCTGGCCCGCCCGGCCCGCAGCCAGATCTTGAATGACACTCTGCGCTTTCTGCCCGCTCTGCTGGTAAAGGGGCAGGCCAGCGGCGAGCTGATGCAGGCCCCCGCGCCGCTGTTGCTGGAGGTGTGTCAGGGGCAGTTCCTCGCCTGCGCATCACTGTTTGTCGATCAACCCGAGCTTGGGCAGGATTCCCACTGGCAAGCCAGTGCCTTTGCCCTCTTCTGGTCAGCCATCTCAGGAGCCAACCCCTATGACAACTCCGACCGTTGAATCTCTGGCCGCACTGGGCCGCCGCCTCTGGATCACCACTCTGCTCTGGGTGGTGGGCCGTACTCTCTGCCGCGCCGCCCGCATCGACGAGGCGGTGCGCCGTGAACTGGCCCCCTTGCCGGATGGCCTGGCCATTCGCCTTGAGGTGGGGGGGCTTGATTACGCCATGAACATGCATAAAGAAGGAGGGCGCTGGTATCCCGGTGCGCCAGCAGCACCCCATGCCACCATCCATCCGCTGCGGGTGCGCTTCAAGCACCCCAATATCGCGTTTCGCGCCCTGAGCTTTCGGCTCGGGGTCAATCAGGCATTTGGCGAAAACCGGCTGCTGGTAGAGGGGGATCTGACCACCGCCATGCATCTGGTGCGGGGGCTTGAGCAGTTGCAGTCCCTGATCCTGCCTGCCTTTATCGCGCGGCCGCTGCTGCGCCACTATCCGGCCCAGCACAACAAGCTTGGCCGTGCCTGCAATATCTATCTGGGTCTGGTAACCGGCTGAGCGCAAGGAGCCTTGATATGAGCCGCTATTACGATTTTTTCTGTCCGGTCAAACTGCTGGCCGGTGAACAGGCGCTGGAGCAGCTGGCCAGCGAGCTGGCAAGCCTTGGTGCTCGCCGCCCCCTGCTGCTGACCGACAAGGGGGTCAATGCCACCGGTCTTGCCACCCTGCTGGCCAATGTGCTGGCCGAGGGGGAGCTGCCGGTCGCCGCCATCTGGGACGAGATCCCGGCCGACTCCTCCACTGCCGTGGTGGAGCGGATCGCCAAACGCTACGCCGAGCTAGATTGCGACAGTCTGGTGGCACTGGGGGGCGGCTCGGTCATCGATACCGCCAAGGCGGTCAATATCTTGGCATCCATGGGGGGTGAACACCTGCTCGACTACTCGGGCGCGGGCTGCCTGACCCGCCCCCTCAAGCCGCTGGCGGTGGTGCCCACCACGGCGGGCACAGGTTCCGAGGTAACGCTGGTGGCGGTGATCAAGGATGAGACGAGTGGGCGCAAGGTGCCCTTCACCTCCCCCTTCCTGCTGCCGCAGTTGGCGGTGCTCGACCCGCGTCTGACTCAGGGACTGCCCCTCAACATCACCGCCGCTACCGCCATGGATGCCATGACCCATGCCATCGAGGCCTTTATCGGCACCGCCAAAAACCCGGTGAGCGATGCGCTGGCCCTGATGGCGGTAGAGAAGATCGCCAATGCCCTGCCTCTCATCCTCAAGGATCCGCAAAACAAGCAGTTGCGGCTGCAGCTGGCTGAAGGTTCCACACTGGCAGGCATGGCCTTCTCCAACTCCATGGTGGGGCTGGTGCATGCCCTAGGCCACAGTCTGGGGGCTCGCTGCCATCTGCCCCACGGCCTGTGCATGAACCTATTCCTGCCTACCGTGCTCGACTACAACCGCCCCGAGGTGGATGGCGAGCTGTCCCGCCTGCTGCTGCCGCTGGTGGGAGCCGAGCGCTTTGCCGCCACCCCTGCCCACCTGCGGGCCGAGGCGACCATCACCGCCATTCGTACCCTGCGCGATACCCTGTGGCAGGCGGTCAAGCTGCCGCGCACCATGAGCGAGGCGGGGGTAAGCGATCGTTCACTACTCGGGGAGATACGGGATCTGGCCGTCAACGACGGTGCCATGCTGTTCAATCGCAAGGATGCCGACCGTGAGCAGTTGCTCACTCTGCTGGAGCGGGCCTGGGCCTGAATCACGCAGACAAAAGATACCCGGCAGAGCGCCGGGTATCTTTTGAGCAGGATCCCGATATGACGCAGAGAGGGCACATCAGGGGAGGATATTGACCCCATGCTGCCGTTATCTGTTCTATACCTTGGCTAACAGTTATTGTGCAGACAGCCATCTTCATGCCAGAGGTGCCCACCATGAGCGACATCATTCATCAGGCCAACCAGCAGCAATTCATCTGTATGGTGGAGGGAAAGGAGTCGAGATTGCGCTACCGGCGCCTCGATGCCAAGACCATCGATGCCTACAGCACCTTTGTACCGCCCGAGCTGCGGGTGCAGGGGATTGCCGATCAGCTGGCCCGCGCCCTCTTCAACTGGACTCAGGCAGAGGGGCTCACTATAGTGCCCAGCTGCAGTTACATTGACGTCTGGTTACGCCGAAATGCCAATAGTTGAGCCATTAGATCCCAAGCAAGAACACGCCTTCCAAGCCAAAACCGAAGCGCTGCTGCGGGCCGATCCGCAGCGGATGGCCTGCCTGCAGGCAGCCGCCGAGCTCAATCTGCCCGACTGGGCGCTGGGGGCCGGCTTTATCCGCAACCTCATCTGGGATCATCTCCACCACAAAACCGAGCCCACCCCGCTCAACGATATCGACCTTATCTACCTCGATAGCAGCGACCCGCAAGGGCTGGCCGAAGCAGAGCACGAAGCCTGGCTCGCCAAACGGCTGCCCGGCCAACAGTGGGAAGTGCGCAATCAGGCCCGCATGCACACTCGCCAGCTGGTGGCGCCGTTTACCAGCAGCCTGGAGGCGCTGAGCCACTGGGTCGAGGTGCCCACCTGCATTGGCGTGCGCCTGACCCAAGATGGCGAGTTCGAGTGGCTTGCCCCCTATGGCTTTGCCATCAACTGGTCGTTGCAAGTGAGTGCCAACCCCAGATGCCGCCAGGACAAACAGATCTTCACCCAGCGCATCAAGGAGAAGCAGTGGCAGACCCTCTGGCCTGACCTTCAGGTAAACTGGCCATAACCTGATTGCAATCTTTCGATAACCTTGGGCACACTAGGGTAAAAGCTGGTTGTAACTCAATGGGTTAAATAATGCGCGACTTCTTCTCTCTCGAACGCTGGCTGCCGGGTCTCGCCGCCCTGCTGCAATACCAGCGCGCCTGGTTGATGCCTGACCTTCGCGCTGGACTCTCGGTCGCTGCGGTGGCCCTGCCCGTGGCCATTGCCTATGCCGAGCTCGCGGGGGTCGGCGCCATCGTCGGCCTCTACTCCTGCATTCTGCCCATGCTGGTCTATGCCCTGTTTGGCACCTCCCGCCAGCTGATCGTCGGCCCTGATGCCGCCACCTGTGCGGTCATCGCCGCCGTGGTAACGCCGCTGGCCGCAGGCGACCCCACCCGTCACTGGCAACTGGTGATGACCATGACCGCCATGACCGGCTTCTGGTGCCTGATTGCCAGCCGCTTCAAGCTGGGGGTGCTGGCGGACTTTCTCTCCCGCCCGATCCTGATGGGGCTGCTCAATGGTGTGGCCATCACCATCATAGTGGGCCAGCTCTCCAAAATCTTCGGCTTCACTTTCAGCGAACGTTACCTCATCGAGCGGATCGCCAGCGGCGCCACCTATATTACCCAGACCCATCTGCCGACCCTGGCCATGAGTCTGGTAGCCCTGCTCACCCTGCTGCTGGCCAAGCGCTACAAACCGGCATGGCCCTCCTCCATGGTGGCCATGGTGGTGACCGCTGCGCTGGTGTGGGGCTTTAATCTCGGCCAGTTTGATATCGCCACCCTGGGGACGGTGGGCTCCGGCCTGCCCGCGTTCCAGATGCCGGAATTTCCCCCCGGTCTGATGCGAGAGCTGGTGCTGCCCGCCCTTAACCTGGCCATGGTGAGCTTCGTCTCCATGATGCTGACCGCTCGCAGCTTTGCCGCCAAAAACGGTTACGAAATCGACGCAGACAAAGAGTTTCGGGCCCTCGGTATGGCGAACCTCGCCTCCGCGGTCTCACAGGGTTTTGCCATCAGCGGGGCGGATTCACGCACCGCGGTCAACGACGCCAACGGCGGCAAGAGCCAGCTGGTCTCTATCATCGCCGCGGCGGTGATCGCCCTCATCACCTTCTATCTGACGGCACCGCTCAAATATATTCCCACCGCCGCCCTCGGGGTGGTGCTGGTGATGGCCTCACTCTCGCTCACCGATTTTCGCGGTCTCTGGGCACTGCGCCACTCCGATCGATCCGCCTTCTGGCTGGCGCTGGTCACCTTTATCAGCGTGCTTACCATGGGGGTAATCCCCGGGATCACCCTCGCCGTGTTGCTGGGCTTATTCCAGTTCCTGCGTAATGTGATGCGCCCCACCGACCAGCTGCTTGGCATGGATGACGAGGGGGTAGTACGTACCCTGGGGGACAACGAACAGGCCAAGGCGATCCCGGGTATTCTGGTCTATCGCTTCAACTCACCGCTCACCTACTTCAATGCACCCTATTTCAAGCGGCGGGTGCTGGCCCTGCTGGTGCAGGATCCCCGAGCCCCCAAGTGTCTGGTGATCGATGCTGTCGCCTGCTTCACCCATCAGGACATCAGCGTGATGAGCATGGTGGGAGAGCTGCACAAAGAGCTGAAACGGCGCGGCATCCATATGGTGATGGCGGGTCGCCACGGCCAGATGACCCACTGGCTAAAGCAGGCAGGCGTGCGGGTGGGCGATGAGGGGATCATCCTCTGCCCCGATATGTATCAGGCGCTACGCCTGACTCGCTGCTACCGCGAGCCGGTGTTCAAGGATGATGCGGTGGTGGAGAGCACCACTGATGCCATCCGCTCCAACTGGCCGCAGGATGATGCCCTGCCCGACTCGGCTCGCCTCACCCTGCCAAGCGAACAGGAGGCGGGCGCCACGCCTGCCTGATCCCTTGGCCTGCTCCCCTGGCCGGTGCAATCCTGCACAAGGATTGCACCGGCCTTGGCCTTGGTGTTAAATGCGCCCCCAGAGGGCACTCCCCCGTGCACTCCCAGCTGTTGGACATGCCATGCAATCTCAATCCCATGCAGGCCCGGGCACGCTATTTGCGCTGACCTGGCCGCTCTTTATCGATCTCGCCCTGCACTTTCTGACCGGTGCCCTCAACACCTTCATGGTGGGTCACGTCTCCTATCAGGGAGTGGCCGCGCTGGCGGTCGGCAATCAGGTGTTCGATCTCGCCATCACATTGTTCAGCTTCGTCAGCATCGGTACCAGTGTGGTGATCACCCAGTATCTGGGGGCGGGCGATCGAGAGAAGAGTCGGGTGGTGATCCACACCGCCATCGGCTTCAACCTGCTGATCGGTCTGGTAGCCGCCATCGGCGTGATGGCAGGAGCAAGCACCATGCTGGCGCTGATGAACCTGCCTGCCAATCTGATGAGCGACGGGACGCTTTACTTGCAGATCATCGGTCTCTGCCTGTTACCGGAAGCAGCAGCCCTCTGTCTGGCAGCCACCCTGCGCGCTCACGGCCACACCCGTCAGGCGATGTATGTGACCCTCATCGTCAACCTCATCACCTTCGTCGGCAACCTGCTGCTGCTCTACGGCTGGTTCGGCCTGCCCCAGCTGGGGGTCGCCGGTGTCGCCATCAGCACGGTCGCGGGCCGACTGGTCGGCGTGGTGCTGCTGGTGTGGCTGGTAGCCCGCAAGACCGGCATTCGACTGGTGGTGCGCGATATCGTCCACCCCAGCCGGGAGATGCTCGGCAAGGTACTCCATATCGGCCTGCCGGCGGCAGGAGAGAACCTCTCCTGGATGCTGCAGTTTATGGTGGTGACAGCCTTTGTCGGACTGCTGGGGGACAAGGCGCTGGCGACCCAATCCTACTTCTTCCAGATCTGCCTGTTTATCCTGCTGTTTGGCCTCTCTATCGGCCTTGGCAACGAAATCATCATCGGTCATCTGGCAGGTGCCAGGCAGTTCGATCGCGCCTATCAACAGCTGCTCAAGAGCCTCAAGCTGGGGCTGGCAGTCACCTGCGTCATCGCCGTGGTGGCTGCCCTCAATGGCCGTACCATCATCAGCCTCTTTACCGATGATGCCGACATCATCACCCAGGTGGCGCAACTGTTTCTTATCAGCCTTATCCTCGAGCCCGGCCGCACCTTCAATCTGGTGGTGATCAACGCCCTGCGGGCCACCGGGGATGCCCGTTTCCCCCTCTACATGGCGTTGCTCTCCATGTGGGGAATTGCCGTGCCACTCTCCTATTTCCTCGGTATCATGCAGGGTTATGGACTGGTCGGTATCTGGCTGGCGCTGGCCTGCGACGAGTGGGTGCGCGGTCTGGCCATGTTCTGGCGCTGGCGCAGTCGTCGCTGGCAAAACAAAATTCTTGTTGAAACAAAAGCGGAATCACAATGAAGAAGATAGGACTCTTGCTGGCTGCCATCCTGCTCAGCCCCCTGGCCATGGCGCAAACTGCCCCTGCCGCTCCCAAGGCTCAAGCCACCCAGACCTGGTATGTGGCCCCCATCGCCATCGATGAAACCAGCGACGCCCAGAAGGCGCTGACCAAGGACTTCATGGCCCAGATGATCAAGACCATCAAGATCAACGAGTACCAGACCGGCAAGGCGGTGGGCAACACCAAAAAGCCCAAGTGGCTGATCCGCACCAAGCTGATCCCCGCCAGCAACGAGCCGCTGGTCGGCAAGAAGCACCCGCAGGGTCTCACCTACGGCAAGGGCAATCCGACCCAGGAGATCGTCGGCGAGCTGCTGATGAACGGCACCCTGGTGGCCCACATCGGCCAGGGCTGGCGCGAGCCTATCGTCCCGGGCACGCCGGTGGCCGACAAGCTATCCATCGCCAACTATCGCTACGCCATAGGGGATCAGGCCAAGTCGGCGGATCTGGAGGAGCTGGCCGCCCAGATTGGCTTTGAGGCGGGCAAGGTGATCCACCGCGACGGCAAGCCGCGGCCCGAGAAGAAAAAGAAAAAAGAGTAAACGCCATACCGGTTACATGAAGGGGCTCTATGCCCCTTTTTTGCTGCCGTTTACCGGCTAACGGCCATCATCCCGCCGTCACAACTGTGATCTGGATTACAGTTTTTCCCTCTCCCTCTGACTAATGAATGTCTGATCTGCTTTTGATTCAACAAGTTAAAAAACATACTCTTTATGCAGCAAACCATTGTTGCCGAATTGGATCCGGATCACATTTATCTGGGGGGGTAAGGGGTAGTTTGGTCTCTAAGGCACAATCAAACGAAACCAAGGAGGCTCCATTACATGTTCCCAGAGTACAGAGAACTTATCTCGAAACTGAAGAGCAGTGATGTCCATTTCCAGAAGAAGTTTGACTTGCACAACGACCTGGATGCGGAGATTAGAAAGCTGGAAAAACATCACGCCAGCGACTATAGCGCCGAGGTGAGGGATCTGAAAAAACAGAAACTCAAACTGAAAGAGGAGATATACGACATCCTCAAGCAACATCCACAATAGATGCCTCGAAGATAATCCGGATAAGCAATTTATCCCTCAGCCCGGCCCAAGCGCCGGGCTTTTTGTCTCTTAACTCAATTAGTTGATCCACCACACTACCGGCAGTAGCGGTTGTTTGTTACATTTTTCATTTCTGATCCAAGGTACAGATGTGATGGTAACATGACCATAGATCGCGTTTTTTATCATCTTTTGCTGCTTTGCATCTTCTCTGGCATTCAGCCACTGCGGGCCCAGGAGCCAGTGCTGGAGTTGTGGCACTCCCAGCAGGCCGGGTATGTGATCGACGACGTGGTCACCCGCTTCAATCAGGAAGGCAATCACAAGGTTCACGTCACCCAGATCGAGCCGGGCAAGATCAAGGCAGATATCCTGCTGGCGGCTCAGGCCAGGGGGCTGCCCGACCTGATGCTGATCCCCTCCGATTTTATCGGCCTCTATCGCCAGATGACCCTCGCCCCCATCCCGGCCGAGTGGTTTTCCCCCGCGCTGATGGCCAGCGCCCTGCGTTATGTCACCCTCGACCGGCAGCGCTGGGGCATGCCCATGATGCAGGGCAACCATCTGATGCTGTTTTACAACAAGACACTGGTCTCAACCCCAATCACCCGCTGGCAAGAGCTGAACGCCATTACTCCCCCCTTGCTTGCACAAGGGGTCTCCCCCGTCAGCTGGCCCTATCACGACATGTACTACTTTGCGGCGTTTCTGCTTACCTTTGGTGGCTCGCCGGTGACCGAAGGGCGCATCACTCTCGACACCCCGGCCATGGTTCAGGCACTGGAAGCATACCGTACTGTCGCCAGAGAGCAGTGGGGCGATCCCGACTGCGACTATGATACCGCCCTGGCCCGTTTCAACGAGGGCAAGAGTGCCTATCTGGTCAATGGGGACTGGGCTTTCAATGACCTGGTGAAAAACATGGGTGAACGGCTTGGGGTGGCCCTGCTGCCTCACTGGGAAGAGCGCCCGATGCACTCCATGAGCGGAGCCTACGTTCTCAGTGTTTCTCGTTGGGCAATGGCAGATGAAGAGCGGCAGGCCGTCATCAAAGCCCTGATGGCCTTCATCCAGCGGGACGATAATCAGCAATTGATCTATCGGCAGGGAGCGCTGTTGCCAATCAATCAGCGGGCTTTTGCCGCCATCAACCAACACCCCGCCCCGCACGAAAAGGTGCTGCTGGAACAGTTTACCCTCAGTACTCCCATGCCTTCCGACAGTGCCATGTCCATTGCCTGGCAGGCGATGGACAAGGGGTTCGAGCGTTTCAAGGAGGGAAGCAGTGCTGCTGATGCGGCCCGTTACATGCAGCAACTGGCTGATCAGCAATACCGGCAGGTCAAGTCAAAATGAGCCACCGTACCTTTCGTCTCGGCCCCACGCTCATCGTCATCCTGTTCACCGTTGCCCTGCTGCCTGCGCTGCTGGTGAGCGGCATATTGCTGGCTCGTCAGCACCAGATCATTGCCCAGAGCGAACAATCCCAGCTGGAACGGGCCCTCACCAGCATGACCCGTGAGGCACGCTTTCGCAGCGAGCTGATCGGCACCCAACTTCAGCAACTCAGCAACGACCGGGTGCTCAATCAGGCACTCGAGAATTTTCTCTTCTCCAGTCATGCCCGGCTGGCGCTGGCTACCTTCATCAAGTCCAACAGTTTACTGACCTCGGCCTACCTGATCGATGATCAGGGTCGGGTAGTGGAGTACATCAACGGCCGGGCCTCCCACCTTGAATCGAGCAACCTGATGCCACAGCTGATGGCCTGGAGCAAGACGCGGGAAGCCAAACAGGGTAAACATCTGCTGATGCCTGTGGATGATCCCCTGCTGATCGGCGATATGGAGCAGGACCGCAGCGGCGGACTGGCGCTGGTGGCCCCCATCTATCGCAATCACCAGCGTGCTGGCGTGATGCAGACCCCTTCCGGCTTCGTGATGGCTATCCTCCCCTGGCGACAGATGGCCCAGCTGCTGGAACCTTATCTCAAGGGGAGCGAGTATCTGGTCATTTCACAAGGAGATACCCCTCTCTACGAGGGCTCACATGACAACACCAGAGACATGGATGACCGGGTCCCCAGCCAGATGGCGCAGCTCTTGACTATCGGCTGGCCACAACTTGCAGAGATGATTACCCCCACCATCACCCTCTACAGCTACAGCGATGACAGGGTTAGCGAGCTGAACAAATCCCAGCAGCTGCTCACCATCAGCATCGCCGTCATGTTGCTGCTGGTGGCCATCGGCTGTGTCTGGCTTACCCGCTGGCTCACCCGACCGCTGCGCTCGCTGGCCGCGCTGGTGCGCAGCTATGGCAAGGGCAACTACCAGCAACGGCAGGCACCGCTGCGCTTTGTGGAGTACGACGAGGTACGCCAACTGCTGCAGGAGATGGCCTACACCATCTCGGCCCAGGTGCGGGCACTCTATCAACAGAACGAACAACTGCAGCAGGCCAACAGCGAGAAAGAGGCCTTCAACCAGCGGCTGCTCGGCTTCAATGACGAGCTGGAGCAAGAGGTGGCATCCCAAACGACCGCCCTGCGTTCGGCCCTGAGCCGGGAGGAGCGCAGCCGCCATGTGTTGCAATCCTGGCTGCAGTTCGGTCTGCACCAGCAGCTGGATGTGGATATCGCCGAGCTGGCTAGCTCCGCCCTGTTGCAGCTCTCCCAGCTCTATCCCGGTCACCGCTGGGGGCTGGTGATCCGCCGCGATGGCCAGCCCCACTACTCCCTGACCCAGGGGGTCGATGCTCCCTTGCGGGATGCCCTGCAGGAGAAGCTGACCCAACTGATGGATGAGGAGGTCAAACACTCCGAATGCCAGTGGGATAACGCACTCTGGAAGATCATGACCCTGCCCGGCAGCCAGAGTGGCGTGCTGTTTGGCTATCTGATGGTGAGCGCCGAAGGGCTGGAGTCGGAGGACAGGGCTATCTTGCGGCTGTTTGCCAAGCAACTGGCAGTGGGCATCGAGGGGCGACTCTTTACCGATGAACTGGCACGGGTCGCCCGCACCGACAACCTCACCGGCCTGCCCAACCGCCAGGCGTTCGAAGAGATGTTCCATCACTATCAGGCTGTGCTGGCGCGCCATCCGGAGCGTCACCTCGCCCTCTTCATGCTCGACCTCAACGGCCTCAAGCGCACCAACGACCAGTATGGGCACGAGGCGGGCGACGCCCTGCTGATCCAGATGGCACGACTACTGCGCACGCTGTGCCGACAGAATGAGAGCATATTCAGAATGGGAGGAGACGAATTCGTGCTGCTGGCAGAGGCGGATCACCTCGCCTGCCAGCAGCTGGCAGGCAGGTTGGAAGCAAGCCAGCAGCACGCCATCGTGCAACATGGGGAGCATAGCTTCCCGCTGCGTTTTGCCATCGGCTGGAGCAGCAGCGACCAGACCCCGCTGGCGGAGCTGAGCCGGGTGGCGGATGACGCCATGTATGCCGACAAGGCGCGCTTCTATCAGGGGCAGCGCTAAAAACAGAGACCTCCGGCGTTGGCGAGCCTTTCGCCAACCCTCTGATTAGCTCGCAAAAATGGCGCGCAAAACTGGACGCGGTGCGGGGCATGACTAAGATAGGGGGCTCTTGATATCGCGATTTGCTAGGGAGTAGGAAATGGAGTTAGTACTTGGCCCACTGGAGGCCCGTGTCATCGGGTGTCTGATTGAAAAAGAGATCTGCACCCCGGATCAATATCCCCTCTCCCTCAATGCGCTGGTCAACGCCTGCAACCAGAAGAGCAACCGCGAGCCGGTACTGGAGCTCTCCGAGCTCGATATCCGCGCCGTGGTGGACGAGCTGATCCGCCGACGCCTGGTAGTCAACACTGCCGGTTTCAATGCCCGGGTCCCCCGCTACCAGCACAGATTCTGCAACACCGAGTTTGGTGAACTGAAATTCGATGCCCAGGAGCTCGGCATCATCTGCGAGCTGCTGCTGCGCGGCCCGCAAACACCGGGGGAGCTGCGCTCGCGCACCAACCGCCTCTGCAGTTTCGATGATGTCACCGAGGTGGATGCGGTGCTGACCCAACTCATCGAGCGTGGCCCCTACGTGGTCAAGCTGCCGCGCGAGCCGGGCAAGCGCGAATCCCGCTACGCCCACCTGTTCAGCGGTGAGGTGGATATTCAGGCGATGATGAATGCCGCTCCTGCGGCTGCCTATGCCTCCCCTACCGCCGACCGCCTGAGCGAGCTGGAGCAGGAGGTGAGCGAGCTCAAGAGTCGTCTCGCCGCCATGGAAGCGCGGCTGGCCGCACTGGATGGTCAGGGCTGATCGCCTTTACCATCGCCAATCTCTATCAGGGAGCCGGGGTTGATGTCCCCGGCTCCCTGTGTTTTTTATCGTGAGGAAGTGCCCGTGATCACCCTGATTAAAGAGTCTGACCACCAGAAGATGCCCTGGAAAAACCAGCAGGGCACAACCAGCCAGATCCTCATCTCCCCCAAGGGGAGCAGCCTTGCCAAACTCGACTTTGACTATCGACTGAGCTCGGCACCCATCAAGAGCGCGGGCCCCTTCTCCCCCTTTCCCGGCTATCAGCGCATTTTGCTGCCGGTAAGCGGGGCTGGCTTTGTGCTCAACGGCCACCCCTACGCCACCTTCGAGGCGGCGCATTTTAGCGGCGACGAGGAGACCCACTGCGAGTTGCTGAAAAAAGAGGTGACCGATCTGGGGCTTATCTACCATCCGGCTCGCATCAGCGCCAACGTGCGGGTGCTGAACCTCCCCTTCCCGCTGACCCTGACCCTCGAGCCAGGGAAGACCTACCTCTGTCACCTGCTGAGCGGCCAGCTGACCGTGCAGGGCAAAGAGGTGGCCATCAACGAGACGCTGGTGGTGACCGGTGAAGAGAGCATTCACTTCGAATGCCAGAAGAAGACCACCATCGCCTTCTTTACCCTGCAGGCCAAATAACGCGAAAGTCGGCTGTGCGCAGTCATGCCACGCCACAACAAGCGACAGATATGAAAAAGCCGGGAAATCCCGGCTTTTTCTATTGAGGCAACCGGCTCGATGCCGCTCAGCACCTTAGTTGACCTTGAAGGAGCCCTTCATCATGGCGAAGTGGCCGGGGAAGGAGCAGAAGAAGGTGAGATCCTTGCCCGCCAGACCGTCGGTCTTGAAGGTGACGCTGCTGCTCTCGCCACCGCCGATCAGCTTGGTATGCGCCAGCACGCGGGGATCATCCTTGGGCAGATAGCCGTTCTCGGCCCCGGCGCTCATCCCCGCCGTCGCCACAGTCTGATAGTCTGCGGTGCTGGACAGCACCCAGTTATGGCCCATGGCGGTCACAGGCAGCTTGCCGGTATGGTTCAGAGTGACCGTCACCTCTTTGCAGGTGGCCGGAACGCTCATCTCTTTGAGGTTGTACTGCATGGCATCATTGCCTTCGATGACCAGTGCACACTCATCCGCCAGAACCGGGGCAGCCAGAGTACTCAGAAACAGCAGGGTAATCGCCTTTTTCATCATCTTCTCCTTTGATTGGCAATGGATGGCAACGACTTGGCGGATGCGGTGAACGCTTCGCAAAGATGCCGTCTAAATCGACCTTCATTTTACTCAATTGTTTTCAATCGGCGATGGGTTTTGGCCAAAGCTGCGGGCTAGGTCACCAGACGGTGCTCTACTCGCCACTATCTCCCTCACGGATGGACGATACGACCCGCTCCAGCCACAGGTTCAAAAATGTTTAATTTTTTCTGCCCTTTTCCCTCCGATTGCCCCCATCAGGGCTCGCCCGGCGGGCGCCCCTTGGCTAAGCTAGCGCCCCGATATGAACCTTCTCCAGATGAGAGCGCCGGATGATTGCGATAACCCCCGTGGCGGCCCTGCGCGGCCTGCTGCTGACCCTGCTGCTGGCGCTGGCCGGCTGCCAGCCCACCCCGCCTGCCCAGACCCGTATTCAGGGCAAGACCATGGGTACCTACTATGTGGTGACCCTGAGCGATAGCTACCCCGGTGGGGAGCCCGCCCTCAAAAGCGACGTAGAGAGCCTGCTGGCCCGGATGAACAAGGAAATCTCCACCTACGATCCGGGCTCGCTCATCTCCCGTTTCAATCAGGGGCCCGCCAATACCCCGTTTGCCATCCCGCCCGCCATGGCCATCATAGTCCAGCAGGGGATTGATGCCGGTAAGCTGACCAACGGCAAGCTGGATGTGACCGTGGGGCCTCTGGTCAATCTGTGGGGCTTTGGCCCGGACAAACGGCCGGTCAAGCGGCCCGATGAGGCGGCCATCGCCGCCGCCCGCCACAAGGTGGGCATCGACAAGCTGACCCTGACCCCGCAAGGGGATCACTTCCTGCTCGAAAAAACGATCCCGGATCTCTATCTCGACCTCTCCACTCTCGGCGAAGGGGCGGCATCGGATGAAATCGCCACCCTGCTCGAGGGCAAGGGGGTACACAACTACCTGATCGAAGTGGCCGGTGCGGTGCGCAGCAAGGGCAACAACAGCAAGGGCTCGCCATGGAAAGTGGCCATCGTCGAACCCTCCGATCAGCCGGGGGCGTTTTCCGATATCGTCATCCCCAACGGTATGGCGCTCAGCACCGCAGGCAGCTATCGCAACTACTACGAGCTGGATGGCCAGCGTTACTCCCATATCATCGATCCTGCCACCGGCCAGCCGGTCACCCACAAGCTGGTCTCCGCCAGCGTGATCACCCCGACCGCGCTTGAGGCTGACGCCCTCGATACCGCGCTGATGGTGATGGGGCCCGAAGCGGGTATGGCATTTGCCAAACAGCACAAGCTGGCGGTCTATCTCATCATCAAGACCGAACAGGGGTTCAAGGCCAAGTACACGCCCCAATTCGCCCACTATCTGGCGAAGCAACCGACAGAAAAGCACTGATAAACAGAAGGCCCCGATAACGGGGCCTTCTCATTACGGTTGATGATGAACTTGTCACGGGCTATTCGATGGTCACCCGGTGAGGGGCTGGCGTTTCCACCTGCTTGGGCAGTTGCAACGTGAGGATACCGTTCTCGAACCTGGCGCTGACCTTGTCCAGCGCCACCTCGACCGGCAACTCCAGAGTGCGTGAAACACTGCCAAAATAGCGTTCACTGCGCAGTGTTCGCTCATCCTTGTTCTGGCTGTCAAACTGGCGGATCTCCGCTTTCAGCGTCACCTGTTTACCATGGATATCCACATGGATGTCCTCTTTGGCAACCCCCGGCAACTCGGCTTGCAGCACATAGTTGCCATCACTCTCCTTCAAATCCAGCCTGATCTGGCTCGGCAAGGGGTCCCCGTGCAAGGGGCGAATATAGAAGCCGGACGCCATATCGCGAAACAGGTCATCGAACAGACTGGTACGGCTTGGTAGCAAACTCATCTCTGATCCCTCCGTGATTCATGGACTGACAGAGGCAGGCCCTGATACCTGCCTGATGGGGCCTATATGTGACCGGGGCTTGTCGTTGCCCCCTCTATCAGTCTAAAAAGTGTGCCGCGTGCTGCCACCCCATCTGAGCTTTATTTGATATGGATCAACCACATCGCCCTGGCCACCAGGCACAGAGCGTGACATGGAAACTGGAAGTTGCGTGACAAAAGCACATTGATTGCCACTTGACACGCTTTGGTGGCACACTTTCTCCCATCAACCCGTAGCGCCTCGACCCAGAACAATGCAGACACCGGAAAACGCGTCAGAAAAGAAGAGCCCTGCCAAGCCACAACGCATTCTGATGGTCAATGAGCAGCGCTCGTTTCAGGTGATGATGAAGGCGATGCTGATCAATCTGGGTATCAGCAACATCACCTACTCCAATACCGCCGAGGATGCACGGCGTCGCTGCCAGAAGGGCAGCTTCGACATCTATCTCATTGATTACGATCTGGGGGTCGGCGAAAATGGCCGCCAGTTGCTGGAGAGTCTGCGCGACCAGAGCCTGATCCCGCCCCAGAGCGTGGTGATCATGGTGAGCAGCGACAGCTCCCGCGCCATGGTACTGAGCGCACTGGAAGCCGAGCCCGACGAATACCTGATGAAGCCCTTCTCTCAGGAGCAGTTCTCGTTTCGCTTGAAGCGTGCCCTCGCCCGGCGCAACGCCCTGGCCAGCGTCTTTACCGCGCTGGCTGATGACAATCTGGCAGCGCTCATTACCGCCTGTGCCGAGCGGGCCGATGCGGTGCCCCGTTTTGCCAACTACTGCCGCTGCCTGCAGGCCGATACCCACCTCAAACTGGGTCAGGCGCAAGAGGCACGCGCCCTGATGCGCCAGCTGCTGGCCGGGCAGGAGAACAGCTGGGCCCGCCTGACGCTGGGCAAGGCGTGCAACACCCTGGGGCTCCACGAAGAGGCGGTCAGCCATCTGCAGGCGACCCTCAAAAATACCCCGCTGATGGTGGAGGCTCACCTCTGGCTGGCAGAATCCCTGCTGGCCCTTGGCAATGACGAGCAGGCGCAGCAGGAGCTCAGACGGGCGGTGGATATTTCCCCCCAGTCGGTGCAACTCTCCCGTCGGCTGGCGGAGGTGTGCCTGCAGCGTCACGACTATGCCCAGGCCAAGGATGTGCTGATGTCGCTGATCGACCTGTCGCGCAACTCCATCCACCGCACGCCCCATTATCTGGGGGCCTATATCCAGACCCTGACCCTCTACGCCCTCAACAGCAACGACAGCTACCACATCGCCAACCTGCAAAAGCAGGTCAATTCTGCCCTGTCGCGCATCCGCGATTCGCTGATGATGTCGGAGTTCAACTACCCGGTGTTCGAGCAGATCTGTCAGGCCCGGGTGCAGATTGCGCTGGGGGAGCTGCTCAAGGGCAAGAAGATGCTCTATCGCGCCAATCAGAACTGGCTCGATGAACCGGCCACCATGCCCCCCGCCCTGCTTGGTGAGACCATCCTCGCCCTCTATCAGCTCGGCGAGTTCGAATATGCCGAAAGCCTGCAAGGGCTGCTGGCGGAGGACGAAGATCGGCTGCTCACCACCTGCATTCAGGCAACCCGGGATGACAAGACGGTGCTGGAGCGGCGTCAGCGCTACCAGCAGCTCAACGATCTGGGGATCAAGGCCTATCAGAGCGGCGAGCTGGAGCAGGCTCTCGGCCATTTTCGCGAGGCCCTGCGCCGCGCCCCCGCCAATACCGGTGCCGCTCTCAACAAGATCCAGGTGCTGCTGCAACTGATGCAGAAAAACCGCAAGAGCCCGGAGTTTGGTGCCGAGTGCAAAGACACCCTGGACGTGCTCGACGGCATCCCCCTCAACCCGGCCCAGCAGGAGCGTTTTCGCAAGCTGCGTCAGGAGTTCAACCAGTTCAGCTAAGACGCCGCCACGCCCCCTTTTCCCCGCCTATGCTGAAACCAGTTCGGCAATGCGAGGGAAACGAAGATGGCGATGTGTCGTTATCTGGTGGCCGATGGCCGCCACTGCAGTGAAGAGGCTGGCGAGCACGATCTCTGCCACTGGCATGATCCCCACCATACCCATCAGGAAGCCCACACCGCCGAGGCGCTTGAACAGTACGTTCGCGCAGGCGGACTCTGCCACGGCCTGCAGCTGTCACGGGCCAATCTGGCGGGCCTCAATCTGGTCAACAAGGAGTCCGATCAGGGATTTTTGCTGGAGCAGTGCAACCTCTATCGCGCCAACCTGCGCGGTGGTCACCTCTACGGCCTGCGCATGAAGGGCGGCAGCCTGATGAAAGCCGATCTCAGTGATGCCAACCTCCAGTGCGCCACCCTCGATGACGTCAACCTGCTCGGCATCCGCTGGCACAACACCCGGCTCGACAACATGCAGACCGGCAAACGGGTGATGCAGGATCGCAAGGGGCGCCGCGAACGGGATCCCAAACAGGCGCGCATCTGGTTCAAGGAGGCGGAAGAGACCTACCGGGATCTGCGCAAAGCCTCCGAGGCACAGGGGATCTTCACCATGTCCGGCAACTATATCCAGCAGGAGCTCACCATGCGCCGCCTGCAACTGCCGTTCTGGTCGACCCAGCGTTTTACCTCCTGGGTGGTCGATCTCTTCTGCGGCTATGGCGAGGCCCCGATGCGGGTGGTGCTCTTCTCGTTGCTACTCATCTTTATCTGCAGCATTTTTTACTTCTTCTGCGGACTGCATTTTCAGGGCGAGCACCTCATCTACCAACCCGGTGCCCCGCTCGAGCAAAATGCCATCTTCCTGCTCGAATGCCTCTACTACAGCGTGGTCACCTTCACCACGTTGGGGTACGGTGACTTCACTCCGGTCGGCCTCTCCAGGATCTTCGCCGCCTTTGAAGCCTTTACCGGCAGCTTTACGCTGGCGCTGTTTGTGGTGGTATTCGTCAAAAAGATGACCCGCTGACACCTCTGCCCACCCCGCGGTGCCTGCCACTGATGCAGGCCCGCGGCCAAACTTGCATCCACCGCCGATTCCTAGTCCAATAGCCACTTATAAAAATGACATGAGCATCCCGGACATGAAGATCATCTCTTTCAATATCAACGGCCTGCGCGCCCGTCTGCACCAGCTGCAAGCCATCATCGACAAGCACCAACCCGATGTGATCGGCCTGCAGGAGATCAAGGTACACGACGAGGCTTTCCCGCTGGCCGATGTGGAGGCCATGGGCTATCACGTGGAGTTTCACGGCCAGAAGGCCCACTATGGGGTCGCCATCATGAGCAAGCAGAAGCCGGTCAAGGTGGAGAAAGGCTTCCCCACCGATGACGAAGAGGCCCAGCGCCGGATGATCATGGCGACCTTCGAGCGCGAAGACGGCTCTCTCATCAAGGTGATGAACGGCTACTTCCCGCAGGGTGAAAGCCAGGATCACGAGACCAAGTTCCCGGCCAAGCAGAAGTTCTACGAGGATCTGCAGCACTATCTCGAAACTCATCACACGCCGGACGACCAGCTGGTGCTGATCGGGGATATGAATATCTCCCCCACCGATCTCGACATCGGTATCGGCGAAGCGAACCGCAAGCGCTGGCTGCGGGATGGCAAGTGCTCCTTCCTGCCCATCGAGCGCGAATGGATGGAGCGGCTGAAAGGGTTCGGTCTCACCGACACCTTCCGCGCCGCCAACCCTACCGAGTGCGAGCGTTTCTCCTGGTTTGACTACCGATCCAAGGGCTTTGACGAGAATCGCGGCCTGCGCATCGACCTCATCATGGCCTCCGACGCCCTCAAGGACAGCGTGACCGAGACAGGTATCGACTATGAACTGCGCGGCATCGAGAAACCCTCCGACCACGCTCCCATCTGGGCCTGCTTCGCCTGATTGATTGAGTGCGGGCGAGGGCTCCTCTCGCCCGCCACAATACTCCCCCCCCCTTTTTTTCCTCCTGGCTATTGTCATCGTAAGCACTATCCTGTCGGCAATCTCGTTCTCATATGATACTCTTTACTCCATTTTTCAGCAGCAGAACGGCTTCTGTTGTGAAGAACAGAGAGAACTTTTTCGATCAAGCAGCTTGGGTTCAATGTTCATGCTCTATGATTGAAAAACTTCAATAATCCAATGAGTTAATTTGTAATCATGAAGTTAATCACGTCAGCCGAAAAAAAAGGTGTGCATGATGGCCGCAATCGGGCCAACTGGAGTGAAATGATGATGGAGCCAAACACCAGAGCAGGATTATTCAAACAGGGGATGCTCGCTCTGACGCTGGCCGGTGCACTGGCCGGCTGTGGCGGGGAAACAAACCAGACGGCGCAAACCATGCCGGCCGTGCCCGTGGTAGTCAACGAGGCGATCCTGACCGATGTGCCGCTCACCACCGAGATGGTTGGCGAAACTGCCGGCTTTCGCGAGATCGATGTGCGCTCCCGGGTCAGTGGCATCCTGCTCAAGCGCACTTATGTGGAAGGCCAACCGGTTACCGCCGGCCAGCAACTGTTCCTGATCGACCCCGAGCCCTACAAGGTGGCGCTGGAGCAGGCCAAAGGCACCCTGGCCCAGGAGCAGGCCAGACTCAACAAGGCACGCGCCGATCGGGATCGCATCATTCCCCTCTTCAAGCGCCAGGTGGTAAGCCGCAAGGACTATGACGACACCATCGCCAACTATGAAGCGGCCATCGCCAGCCATCAGGCCGCTCAGGCCAAGGTGAAGGAGGCCGAGCTCAACCTCAGCTATACCAAGGTCACTGCCCCCATCAACGGCATGGCGAGCAAGAGCTCCCAGTCCGAGGGGAGCCTTATCTCCACCAGTGGCGACAACGGCCTGCTCACTACCATCACCCAGTTTGATCCGCTCTACGTCAACTTCTCCTACTCGGAGCAGGATCGCCTCGATTTCGAGAACTCGGTCAAGAGAGGGACCATTGAAGCCAAGGACGCCACCAACTGGCGCACCCATATCCGCCTGGCCGATGGTTCTGTCTACCCACAAGCGGGCAAGCTCAACTTCTCCGACAACCGGGTCGATCCCCAGACCGGCACCATCCGTGCCCGCGCCATCTTCGATAACAAGGACGGCGTGCTGCTGCCCGGCCAGTTTGTCCGTATGACCATCGATCTGGGCACCCGCAAGAATGCCATCGTGGTGCCGCCCCGCGCTATCGTCCAGTCCCAGGCTGACCGCATGGTGATGGTGGTCGATGCCGAGAACAAGGTGATCCCCCGTCCGGTCAAACTGGGCCCGGTGGTCTCCGAGGGGGTGCTGATCGACAGCGGCCTCAATGCCGGTGACCGTTACATCGTCGAAGGCTTGATGAAGGCTCGCCCCGGCAGCGTGGTGAAACCTGTCTCTGCCGACGAGATGAAAGCCATCACCGCCAAGATGGTCAGCCACTCAGCGGCCAAGTAAGGAGCTCGTATGTTTTCTAGGTTTTTTATCGAGCGTCCCATCTTCGCCAGCGTGATTTCCATCATTATCGTGCTGGGCGGATTGGCGGCAATGCGCTCGCTTCCCATCGAGCAATATCCCCAGATCACCCCGCCGGTGGTCTCGGTGACCGCTTTCTATCCGGGGGCCACTCCGGAGGTGATCTCCCAGACTGTCGCCGCACCGCTGGAGCAGCAGATCAACGGCGTCGAGCGGATGATCTATATGCAATCGGGTTCGGCCTCCAACGGCCAGATGAACCTCAACGTCTACTTCGAGATCGGCACAGATCCGGATCAGGCCACCATCAACGTCAACAACCGGGTATCGGCCGCCATGGCCCAGCTGCCGGAAGAGGTGAAAAAGCAGGGGGTAACGGTCAAGAAGAAATCGACCTCCATCCTGCAGGTGGTCACCCTCCAGTCGCCGAACGGCTCGTTTGATACCACCTATCTGTCAAACTATGCCCTGCTCAACATCATCGACGAGCTCAAGCGGATTCCCGGCATCGGTGATACCACTCTGTTTGGCGGTACCGACTATGCGATGCGCATCTGGTTGCGGCCGGATCGACTGGCCCAGCTCGAACTCACCCCGAGTGATGTGATTAGCGCCATCCGCGAGCAGAACACCCAGTTTGCGGCAGGCAAGATCGGCGCTCAGCCCACCTCGACCCCCATCGACTTCACCTACACGGTGCAGACCAAGGGTCGCCTTGAAGATGTGAAAGAGTTCCAGAACATCATAGTTCGCTCCATGCCCGATGGCTCCAAGATCCGGGTCCGCGATGTCGCCCGGGTCGAGCTGGGGGGCAAGGATTATGATCTGGTGGCCCGCGCCAACGGCAAACCGGCCATCGGTATCGCTACCTATCTGCAGCCCGGTGCCAACGCCGTAGCAGTCGCCGATGCGGTGCACACCACCATGGAGCGGCTCAAGGAGCGCTTTCCGCAGGATATCGAGTACCAGATCCCCTACGACACCACAGAGTTTGTGAAGATCTCCATCGAAGAGGTGGTACACACCCTGTTCGAGGCGATCGTGCTGGTGTTCGTGGTAGTCTACCTGTTCCTGCAGAACTTCCGCGCCACCCTGATCCCCTGTATCGCAGTGCCAGTGTCGCTCATCGGGACCTTCGCCGGCATGCTGGTGCTCGGTTTCTCCATCAACCTGCTGACCCTGTTCGGCATGGTGCTCGCCATCGGTATCGTGGTGGATGACGCCATCGTGGTGCTCGAGAACGTCGAGCGGATCATGAGCGAGAAGAAATGTTCGCCCAAAGAGGCTGCCATCCTCGCCATGCAGGAGGTCTCAGGTCCGGTGGTCGCCATCGTGCTGGTGCTTTGCGCCGTGTTCCTGCCGGTCGCCTTTATGGGTGGCATGACAGGGGTGATGTACAAGCAGTTCGCCATCACGGTCGCGGTCTCGGTGGCCATCTCCGGTCTGGTGGCTCTGACTCTCTCTCCGGCCTTGTGCGCCGTGTTGCTGAAAGAGGGACATCACAAACCGGCCCGTTTCTTCGTCTGGTTCAACGATAAATTTGACCAGCTGACCCGCGGCTATGTACGGGGTGTGGCCTTCCTGAACCGTCGGGTGGGGGTCGCTTTTGCCATCATCGCCGTACTGTTGCTCTCCATCTACGGTCTCTTCCTGAAAGTGCCGGGCGAGCTGGTACCGAACGAAGATCAGGGCTACCTCATCTCCGCCGTCATGCTGCCGGATGCCGCCGCCATGAGCCGGACACAGGCAGTGGCGGATCAGTTCGACAAGCTCGCCATGGCCAATCCCAATGTGAAGGATGTGATCACCTTCTCGGGCTTCGACATCCTCTCCAACGCCATCATCAGCAACAGCGGTCTCACCTTCATTACCCTGAAGGACTGGAGCGAGCGCAAGGGGACAGGCCAGGACTCCTTCGATCTGGCCAAAACTCTGCAGGGGATGAGCCTGATGGGGCTGGCTGACGGCTTTGTTGCCTCCTTCAACCCGCCCCCCATCCAGGGGATGTCCACCACCGGCGGACTGGAAGGCTACCTGCAAAACCGGGGTTCCGGCAGTGCCCAGGAGTTTTCGGGCGAAGTACAGCGCTTCCTCGCCGCCGCCAAGGAGCGCCCCGAGTTTGCCAGTGTCACATCCACATTCCGTGCCAATGTGCCGCAGGTCTATCTCGACCTGGATCGCGAGAAAGCCAAGGCGCTGGGGCTGCCGATCAATGCGGTGTTCGACACCATGCAGGCCACCTTCGGTCAGGTCTATGTCAACGACTTCAACCAGTTTGGCCGAACCTACCGGGTACAGTTGCAGTCCGAAGCGGACTACCGCGCCAAGAAGAGCGATATCCGCAACGTCTACGTGCGCTCCAACACCGGCGAGATGATCCCGCTCAGCAGCCTAGTGACGGTCCGTGATGCCACTGGCCCCGAGCTGGTAGAGCGTTTCAACATCTTCCAGGCAGCCAAGATCATGGCACAGCCGGCACCCGGCTACAGTTCGGGTCAGGCGATCGCCGCACTGGAAGAGGTGGCCAACAGCACCCTTGGCAACGATGCCAAGCTGGAGTGGACCGGTTCCGCCTATCAGGAGAAGGCCTCTGCCGGTAGCGCAGGCATGGCGTTCGGCTTCGGTATTGTGATGATCTTCCTCATCCTGGCAGCCCAGTACGAACGCTGGAGCCTGCCGTTTGCGGTGATCACAGCCGTACCGTTCGCCCTGTTCGGCGCCCTGCTGGCCACCTGGCTGGTAGGACTCACCAACAACGTCTACTTCCAGATCGGGCTGGTGACCCTGGTGGGCCTTGCCGCCAAGAACGCCATACTGATTGTGGAATTCGCGGTGATGAAGCACGAGGAGGGGATGAGCCTCATCGAGTCGGCACTGGAGGCGGCGCGCCTGCGTTTTCGCCCCATCGTGATGACCTCGCTGGCCTTCATCCTCGGCTGTGTGCCGCTGGTCACCTCCAGCGGCGCCGGTGCCGCAAGCCGTCACGCTCTCGGCTGGCCGGTCATCGGCGGCATGCTGGCGGCCACCTTTATCGCCATCTTCTTTATCCCGCTCTTCTTCCGCCTCATCATGAAAGGGTCGGAAAAACGCGCCAAGCCGTAACGCTCTCCACGGGCGTGCCACCGATAACAAACTACCCCCGCCCGTGCGGGGGTATTTTTTTGTCTGCGGTGTGCTTCAATGACACACATCGAGACTTTTTTGCACAGGATCCGGATATGCTGGCTCAGCTCTGGCTCGCGACGACCTTGACGACCACTACCCTCTCCGCCTGTGGTCATCACGATTATCCCCCCTGGAACTGGCTGAGCGATGGCAAGATCATCGGCGTTTGTGCCGAAGTAGTCAGTACCCTCTATCAACGGTTGGGTTTCAATGTGGATCTCTCCTATGTGGGCCCCTGGGCCCGCTGTCAGCAGAAAGTGGCGAAAGGAGAGGTCGACATCAATATCTGTGCGCTGCGCAACGAAGAGAGAGCACACTACTCCCGCTTTACCCGAACGCCCATGGCCATCAATGACATGGCGGTGTTCGTGCGCCAACCCGGCAGCCGCTTGCTGCAGCGACGGGAGGATCTGACCGGACTGCGGGGAGCCATGATGATAGGCGTCAGCCTTGGCAGCGAAATGGATGATTTTTTGCAAGCAAATACCCGCATCTACAGGGTCAACTCCCTCAAGCAGGTATTTGGCCTGCTGGCCAGTGACCGGGTCGACTTCGTTCCCTATGGCCGCTCTTCCGGCCGCCTGTTTTTGAGCGAAAATTACCCGAGCAGCGGAATGACTGATCTGCAGTGGCCACTGCAGCGCGGTGAGCTCTATATTTCTGTTTCACTACAATCTCCCCATCTTGGCACCCTCGAACAGCTGGAACCCATGCTGCAAGCGCCGGGCATGAGGCAGTGGATAGATCAGCTGCTGGAGAAATACAGCGACATCTATCTGCAACAACAGCGCCAGCCCTCGCCTTGACCTTCTCCCAGAAGCAAGGTTTAGAGTCTGGATACCAGATCCTGAAGGATGACCGGATTGTCACTCACCCAGCTTGCGACAAGATTGCCCTCTGCCCTGCTAGCCCGGCTATTGCTGGCGCTGCTGCTCGTGTGCAATCTGACCCTCTGCATCAGCTGGCATGCTTCTCCCCTCTCCTCCGAGACGACCCAAAGCAGCCCCCTGCCAATGGTGATGTTGGATTCATCCATGGCGATGGCGGATGGCGAGAGCTCTCATGCGATGCCCGCAATGTCTCACCCGAGCGATACCATGGCCCTCTCCTGCCATCAGGGAGACGAGGGGTCGGCCATGGGCGATGAGTGCCAGATGCAGACCGGCGTCAATGCCCTCTCCTTCGGCGCGATAGCTCTGCTGGGTGTATTGGTCGCCCTGCTGATCTTCCCCCTGCTACTTGGCAGTAACTTCGCAACTGCACTGCTTGATAACTGGTTGCGGGATCCCTTCCTGCGATCACGCGGTACCCATCCCCCCTCCTGGCCGCGCCGACACCTGATGTTGTCGGTGCTGCGACACTAGAAAGATCTTCTCTTGCGGCAGCGGCAAGCCTCGGCTTGCCCGTCTCCTGCCGCCTTGCCTGACCCTGTGCCCCGGCCAAACCGGTCCGCTCACTGGGAGCCGTGCGCGCTGATACAGCTGCGCCCCGTTTGCCGCCAATCCCTTAGGTGATGCCTTGTCCATCTCCGATCCGGCGGCCTGCACAAGAGAAGAGATATGATGTCACTTGTCCCTGTTACCGGCCTTATCGCCGCCAAGAACTTTGCCACCCTGCCACTAAGTGGGGGTGTGCGATGAGCCAGAAACTGCTGGTATCAGCCCTGCTGCTGGCCCTCGGCGCCGGTGGCGGTTACTGGGCTGCCAAACAGACCACTGCTAGCACCGTGGCCAAGGAGAAGACGCCGCTCTACTGGGTCAACCCCATGGATCCGCGCGACAAGCGCAATGCCCCGGCCAAGGACAACATGGGGATGGACTTTATCCCCGTCTATGAGGAAAAACAGGGCGGCTCACCGGGCACTGTCACCATCAGCCCCGAGATCCAGCAGAACCTGGGGGTGCGGCTTGCCAAGGTGGAGAAGCTCCCTATCCACCAGCAGATCGAGACGGTGGGCTACGTCGGCTATGACGAGGACAAGCTGGAGGCGGTCAACGCCCGCATGGCGGGCTGGATCCGCACCCTCGCCATCAAGAGCGAAGGGCAGCAGGTGAGCAAGGGGAGCCTTATTTACGAGCTCTACGCCCCGGATCTGGTCAACGCCCAGCACGAATACCTGCTGGCCCTCAACACTGCCAACCCGCTGCTGCTGCGCGCCGCCGAAGGCAAGCTCAAGTCCCTGCAGGTACCGGCAGATCAGATAGCGGCCCTCAAGCGCACCCGTCAGGTGCAGGAGACGGTGCGTTTCTATGCCCCCAGCAGCGGTTATGTCTCCGAGCTGAAGGTGCGAGAAGGCCAGTATGTGGAGCCTGCCGCGGCGCTCTTTAACATCAGCACCCTCAAGCAGGTGTGGGTGAGTGCAGAGGTGTTCGAGCGCCAGGCCGCCCAGCTGAAGGTGGGGGATCCGGTCACCATGACCCTCGACTATGCCCCCGGCCGCAGTTGGCAAGGTAAGGTGGATTACCTCTACCCGACTCTGGATGCCACCACCCGTACCCTCAAGGTACGGCTGCGCTTCGCCAACCCGGACGAGTTTTTGAAACCCAATATGTTCGCCAAGGTGACCATTCAGGCGGGCAAGGGAGAGCAGCAATTGGTGGTGCCGAGCGAAGCGGTGATCCGCACCGGCAGTCAGGACCGGCTGGTGCTGGCGCTGGGGGATGGCAGCTTCAAGTCGGTGGCCGTCACTCTGGGCCCCCAGTTTGGCGACAAGGTGGCCATCAAGGCTGGGGTAGAGGCGGGGGATAACATCGTCAGCTCTGCCCAGTTCCTGCTCGACTCCGAGTCGGCCATCGATTCGGACTTCCAGCGCATGACGGCGGTGCGCCCTGTCCAGGTGTGGACTCAGGGCGAGGTTGAAAGCATCGATCTGGCCAAACGTACCCTGATGGTCTCCCACCAGCCCATCCCCGAGTGGCAGTGGCCCGCCATGGAGATGGAGTTCACCGTCGCCGACGGGGTCGATATCAGCAAGCTGGTCGAGGGGCAGACCCTGCACCTGCAGGTAATGCAGGAGGGGGATGAGTACCGCATCACCAACATCCATCAGGAGAAGGCCCCGGCCAGCGGCCACGCTCCGGAGCAGGCAAAAGATGAGATGGAAGGGATGGACCATAGCCAACATCAGATGGCGATGCCCGAGGTGGAGAAGAAATCATGACCCCTGCCATCATTCGCTGCCTAGCAGGCAACCGCTCTCCGCTCTCTGTACTTGGTGAGAAAGGAGTTCAATCATGATCCCGTCGATTATTCGCTGGTCCATCGGCAACCGCTTTCTGGTGCTGCTATTGACCCTCATGCTCACCGCCTGGGGGCTCTGGTCGGTCAAACAGACCCCGGTGGACGCCCTGCCGGATCTCTCCGACGTGCAGGTGATCATCAAGACCTCCTATCCGGGCCAGGCGCCTCAAGTGGTGGAGGATCAGGTGACCTACCCGCTCACCACCGCCATGCTGGCGGTGCCGGGGGCCACCACGGTGCGCGGCTACTCCTTCTTCGGCGACTCCTTCGTCTATGTGCTGTTTGACGACAACACCGACCTCTACTGGGCCCGTGCCCGGGTGCTGGAGTATTTGAGTCAGGTCGCCCCCAACCTGCCCGCCTCCGCTCGACCCCAGCTCGGCCCAGATGCCACCGGGGTGGGCTGGGTCTATCAGTACGCACTGGTGGACAGAACCGGCAAGCATGACCTCAGCCAGCTCACCTCGCTGCAGAACTGGTTCCTCAAGTACGAGTTGCAGACGGTGGACGGGGTCTCCGAGGTCGCCACCGTCGGCGGCATGGTGCGCCAGTATCAGGTGCGGGTCGATCCGGACAAGCTGCGCGCCTACGGCATCCCGCTCTCCCTTATCGAGACAGCCATCAAGCAGGGCAATCAGGAGACCGGCGCCTCCGTCATCGAGATGGCAGAAGCGGAGTACATGGTGCGATCCAACGGCTATCTGAAAAGCGTGGAGGATCTGAAGCAGATCCCGCTCGGTACCAATGTGCGCGGCGCCCCGCTGCTGCTGGGCGATGTGGCTGATGTGGTCACCGGGCCCCAGAGCCGGCGCGGCCTGGCCGAGCTCAATGGCGAAGGGGAAGTGGTGGGCGGCATTATCGTCATGCGCTATGGCGAGAATGCCCAGCACACCATCGACGGGGTCAAGGCGCGGCTCGCCCAGCTCAAAAGCAGCCTGCCGGAAGGAGTAGAGATCGTCACCGTCTACGATCGCTCCGACCTTATCCAGCGCGCCATCGACAACCTCTCCGGCAAGCTGGTAGAGGAGTTCGCGGTGGTGGTGCTGGTCTGCCTCGCCTTCCTGTTCCACCTGCGCTCGTCGCTGGTGGTGGTCATCTCCTTGCCCATCGCCATCCTGACCGCCTTTATCGTGATGCACCTGCAGGGGATCAACGCCAACATCATGTCGTTGGGGGGCATCGCCATCGCCATCGGCGCCATGGTGGATGGCGCCATCGTGATGATCGAGAACGTCCACAAACACATGGAGCGGGAGGCGCTCACCGATAAGAACCGCTGGCGCATCATCACCGAGGCAAGCATAGAGGTGGGGCCCGCCATCTTCTTCTCCCTGCTCATCATCACCATCAGCTTCCTGCCGGTGTTCGCGCTGGAGGCGCAGGAGGGGCGGATGTTCCACCCGCTCGCCTACACCAAGACCTATGCCATGGCGGCGGCGGCCGGGCTCGCCATCACGCTCGTGCCGGTGATCATGGGCTACTTTATCCGTGGCAAGGTGCTGGCGGAGCAGGCCAACCCGCTCAACCGCTGGCTGAGCCTGGGCTATGTGCCACTGCTCAAAGCCGTCTTGGCTCGTCCGAAAACCACCCTGGCCATCGCCGCCGTGGTGACGGTGGCGGGCTTCTGGCCGCTCAAGTACCTGGGCTCCGAGTTCATTCCGCCGCTGGACGAGGGGGACATCATGTATATGCCCACCACCGCAGCCAATATCTCGGTGGGCAAGGCGCGGGAGATTTTGCAGCAGACCGACAAGCTCATTCGTACCGTGCCCGAGGTGCAGAACGTGTTCGGCAAGGCGGGCCGCGCCGAATCAGCCACCGACCCTGCGGATCTGGTGATGATGGAGACCAGCATCCAGCTCAAACCCCGCGATCAGTGGCGCCCCGGCATGACCCCGGAGAAGCTCAAAGAAGAGCTCGACTCCCTCATCCGCTTCCCCGGCCTCACCAACGCCTGGGTGCCCCCCATCAAGACCCGCATCGACATGCTGGCCACCGGCATCAAGACCCCGGTCGGCATCAAGATTGCGGGGCCCGATCTCAAGGTGATCCAGCAGCTCGGCCAGCAGCTGGAACAGATCGTCGGCAAGGTGGAGGGCGCCTCATCGGTCTACGCCGAGCGGGTCGCCGGTGGCCGCTACGTCAAGGTGGACATCGACCGGCTGAAAGCGGCCCGCTACGGCCTCAACATCGCCGACGTGCAGGCGGTGCTCGCCACCGCGGTGGGCGGCATGGAGGTGGGCCAGACCATCGAGGGACGTGAACGCTACCCTATCAACCTGCGCTACCCCCAGAGCTATCGCGATTCAGTGGCCAGCCTCGAGCTGCTGCCGGTGGTGACTCCGAGCGGTGCGCGTATCGCGCTGGCGGATGTGGCCCGGGTCTATATCAGCGACGAGGCCCCGATGCTGCGCAGTGAAAATGCGCGCCTCAACGGCTGGGTCTACGTCGATATTCGCAGCCGCGATATCGGCTCTTTTGTAGCTGAGGCCAAGGCAAAGGTGGGCAAGCAGCTGGTGCTGCCGGCGGGCTACGCCCTCACCTGGTCTGGCCAATACGAGTACATGGAGCGGGCCAAGGCGCGCCTCGCCTACGTGGTGCCGCTCACGGTAGCCATTATCGTGCTGCTGCTCTATCTGGCGTTTCGCCGCGTTCAGGAGGTACTGCTCATTCTCACCACCTTGCCGCTGGCGGTGGTGGGCGGGATCTGGACCCTCTGGCTGCTCGATTTCAACCTCTCGGTGGCGGTCGGGGTGGGCTTTATCGCTCTGGCGGGGGTGGCGGTAGAGACCGGCGTCTTGATGCTGGTCTACCTCAACCATGCCTGGGATGACCTGGTGGCCAGTGGCAAGCCGGACAAGGCGGGTCTGCACCGGGCGGTGATCCACGGCGCCGCCCTGCGCCTGCGCCCCAAGATGATGACGGTGGTCACCATCATCGCTGGCCTCTTGCCCATCATGTGGAGCCACGGCACCGGATCCGAGGTGATGCAGCGCATCGCCGCCCCCATGATCGGCGGCATGGTGAGCGCGCTGGTGCTGACCCTCTTGGTGCTGCCCGCCGCCTACTACCTGTGGCGCAGTCGCAGCCTTGGCAAGAGCGCGTACCCGCAATCCGAGTAACCCGATTTCACGATCCATATTGACTGAACGATAAGGAAACCATCATGAACTACAAAACGCTGACCCTGACCCTGCTGCTTGGCCTTGCCACCCAGACCAACCTGCAAGCCGAAGAGATGATGCACCATGAAGGGCACGATATGAGTCAGACGGGTGAGATGAGCGAACAGGCCGCAATGGTGATGACCAAGGGGGTCATTACCCGCCTCGATGAGGGGCGCGGCAAAGTCGGCATCAAGCACGAGGCGATCGAGAACCTCAAGATGCCCCCCATGACCATGGTCTTTCGAGTAGCTAACCCGGCCCAGCTCCAGGATCTGAAGGTGGGGGATGCGGTGCGTTTTCACGCCGAGAACCCGGACGGCAAGCTAACCGTAACCACTATCCAGAAACAGTAATCAGAGTCATTTCAAAAAAAACGGCGGGATCATCCCGCCGTTTTCTGTTATTGCACCATCCGCCGAGCGGTCTCCTCAGCCGTTCGGATAGGCTTGGGCTATGTTGGCCTGCGCCACCCCCATCAACTGAACCGAGATATCCTGCAGCACATAGAGGTCGCGGCGACGGGTCCAGGGTTGATCGGATTGCTCGTCGTACCAGACGGGCAGTTCGATCCCCTCCGGGGCATGGCTCGCCACCTTGCGGGCACGGCAGGTGATGATGCAGCGCTTGACGTGGTCGCGGTGACCGATAACGGCCGCCGTGCCAAGGGCGGCGGCATCTCCGCCGGCATAATCCCTGACAATGGCCTCCACCACGCCGTCCGTGCTGAGGTAGACCAGCTTGCCTTCATTATCCCAGTAAGGCTCGATGGAGATGACATCCCGGGCTGGAATGTCCGGATAGCGGGCCGAGTCGAGGAAGCGGGCAATCTCCCATTGCACGTACATGGGCACCGGCTTTTGCCGATAGAGGGCCGCACAGCAGGCAGCCAGAGCCTCGTTCATGGGGCCGGGCTCGGCCAGTTCATCCGGGTTGCCCGAGGCGTTGGGGCGGTTGCCGAAGGCAAAGGCGATGACGCAGTGGGCCTGGTCGATGGCGACCCGGGACGGGGTCATGTTGAAGCAGGCCTCCTCGATGAAGGGGGCCAGCTGGCGGGCCGTCTGCTCGTCGTGCAGCTCGGCGCTCAGCCGGTCGGTCAGGGTGGTGCGAAAATCCGCCGCACTCCCCTGGCTGTCATTGCTGCTGTTGCAGCCGGTGAGGGTGGCGACCAGGGGGGTACTCAACAGCCCCAGGGTGACTCTACGTCGACTCTCGTTCATTTAGATTCCTCTTTGGTAGCAAGCACTTAACGGGAACAAGCAGCAATTAACCCTTGACCCAATAAACGCTCATACCATACGGAAAAACGGGGGCGACAAAAGCCATACCGCGAGGCTCGTACCCAGAACGTGCAGCAATTCACACATTAATCAATAAACGAAAGCACTCTTTTGCGAATGAGCCAATAAAAGAAATTAACATCCACATTAATGAACCACTGATAGATAGATACTCTATCTGTGGTTCATTCGCACAGATTTCATCCCTCAGATAACGCGCTCGTTCAGCTGCGGGTTGCCAGCAACTGCTCCACATCCTCGATCACCTTGAGAGCCGCCTGCGGGCCGCCGCTGGAGGTCCAGAGCGACCCGTCAACGGCGCCAAAGCGCTTGGCCTTGATCACCGGCAGTTGCTGGAACGCCGGGGTCTGCTCCGCCTGACGCATGGCATCCACCGCATCACCGCTGGCGCTCAGAGTGCCGACCACCAGCCAGTCAGCATCCAGCAGGTTGAGGGACTCCAGACTCAGCGCCGGTGAGTGGGGTGCGCCAGTCCCCTGCTGCTTGCTTGGGCGTACCAGCCCCATCGACTCCACTACGCTGCTGGCAAAGGTGCCCTGATACATAAAGCTCGGCCCCTTGGGGTTCCAGCGCACTATGCTGATGCTCTCCCCCTGATGCTTGGCCAGCTTGCTGCGGGCCTGAGTCAACCGCTCGGCATACTGCAGCAAGAAAGTATCCCCTTGCTGGTCGCGGTTGAGGGTGTGAGCGGTGCGGCGGAAGCTATCCTGCCAAGGCTCACCCCACTTGCTGGTCACCACGGTCGGCGCGATCTCCCCCAGCAAGGTCAGCAGCTCGGGACGGGTCTGGCCGGTCAGGATAAGGTCGGGCTCCAGCGCAATCAGCGACTCCAGATTGGGGCTGTCGAGATCGCCGATCACCTGGATACCCATGCCCGCCTTGTTCAGCAAATAGCGGGGCAAGGTGGGTTGACCACGGCCATTGACGGCGCCGATGGGGGTCAGCCCCAGGGTCAGGGTGCTGTCGAGTTCGAGCTCGCTCAGCACCACCACCCGCATTGGCTGGGCTGGCACCTGCACCTTCTGGCCAAACGCATCGGTCACTTCACGCATCTCCTGCGCCTGAACCTGCGGCGCGGCCAGCATCAGGATGGCTGCTGCCAGGGCGGCAAAACGCTTCATCATTTCACTCCTTCTCGTTGCACGGCCCGGATAATCGGCCGCGTGAATACACTCGGTGGGCCCACAGAGCAGGCCCATATGACTCAACTCGCCGAACGCAGGGCACGGCCATGTTCGTGGCGACGGGGCACGATAATGGGCGCCCCGTCGCCGGGGGCATGCAGAATGTCGACACTGGTCTGGTAGAGCCGGTCGATCAAGGACTTGGTCACCACCTCCCGGGCCGGGCCCATGGCGGCAACGGTCCCCTCGCCGATGGCGATCAGCTCGTCACAGTAGCGGGCCGCCATCGCCAGATCGTGGATCACCAGCAGCACGGTTTTGCCCTCGGCGGTGATGCGATGGATCGCCTCCATCACCTCGGTCTGGTGACCGATATCGAGGGCGCTGGTGGGCTCGTCGAGCAGCACCATGTCGCTGTCCTGCGCCAGGATCATCGCCAGCCACGCCCGCTGTGCCTGCCCGCCGGAGAGGGACGCAGCGCTCTGCTGCCAGATCCCCTCAAGCTGCATTCGCTCGCAGGCAATACGCACCATGCGGGCATCCTCCTCACCCCACTGATTGAACCAGCCCTGATGAGGGTGACGGCCATACTGCACCAGCTGCTCCACCAGAATGCCGGCAGGCAGGGTGGGCCGCTGGGGCAGATAGGCGAGCTCCCGCGCCAGCCCCTTCATGGGGTAGCTGGCAAGCGGCTTGCCTTTGAGCAGGATCTCGCCGCGTTGGGCTTTCATCTGGCCGGATAACAGCTTGAGCAGGGTCGATTTGCCGCAACCGTTGGGGCCGACGATCCCTACCAGCTTGCCCCTCGGCACGCTGAAAGAGATGTCCCGCAAAATGGGGGTCTGCTGATAGGCGAAATGGAGGCGATTTACGGTGAGCGTCATCAGTCAGCCCTCTGGCGATCGTTAACAAGAAGAAACAGCAGCAACAGGCCGCCGAGAATACGGGTCATGATGCCGGTCGCCACCTCGTGGGGGCTGGCCAGCACCCGGACCAGGGTATCGCTGGCAAGCAGCAGCAGGGCGCCGCTAAGCGCCGCCAGCCAGAGCGGCACCACCCGGTCTTTCACCAGCCAAGAGGCAAGAATGGGGGCAGCCATGGCGATAAAGACCACGGGGCCGCCGATGGCGGTGCCGAGCGCCGCCACCAGAATGGCCTGCGCCAGAATGCCCAGTTGCACCCGATCGCCGTTGACGCCAAGCCCTCTGGCCATCTCGGGGCCAAAGCGTAGCACCGCCAGCGAGCGGGAGAGATAGACGATCCACGGGCAGAGCAGCAGCAACAGGATGGCGATGGGGGTGATGGTGCTGTAACCCACGGCGATAAAGCTGCCCATGTTCCACAGATAGAGGGAGCTCAAGTGCAGCAGGGCCTGGGTGGACATCACAAACTGGCCGAGCGCCTCGAACAGCTCGGAGAGGCCGATACCTATCACCACGAACAGATAGCCCTGCTCACCCGGTTTGCGGCATAGGGCATAAAGCACCAGCGCCGCGAAGATGGCGCCGATAGGGGCCGCCCACCAGGGCCAGCTGCCTATCGTCAGGTAGAGGGAGAAGACGATGATGGCCAGAGAGGCCCCGTTGTTGACCCCCACCATGTCGGGTGTGGCCAGCCGATTGCGCACCAGCGTCTGCACCAGACAGCCGGAGAGCCCCATGGCCGCCCCCGCCACCACCACCCCAAGGATGCGCGGCAGCCGGATCTTGAACAGGGTGAGCTGCTCAAGCCGCGTCCCCTCCCCCATCAGGGTGTTGACCACCCCGGCAAAACCGAGCTTGCCGCCGCCAACGCTCAGGGCCAGCAGAGCCAACGCCAGCAGCGCCATGGCCAGCAGCGCCAGCCAGCGCCAGCTCAGCAGATGGATCAGCAAAGAGCGGTTACCGGCCCGCAGGCAGAGCATATCGGTAGGTGTGCGCATCAGCCCCTCACTTGACGGTCAGCAGGGTACGAAAGCCCCCGCGATGGACGATGGCGATCAGCACTGGTGCGCCGATCAGGGCCAGAATGACGCCGTTGGGCAACTCGAACGGCTGGATCAGCCAGCGCGCCAGAATGTCGGCCAACAGCAGAAACAGCATGCCGAACAGGGCGGAGAAACAGACCTGCACCGACAGCTTCACCGGCTCCACCAGTCGGCCACAGTAGGCGGCCAGAAAGCCGACAAAGCCGATGGGACCGGCAATGGCGATGGCACTGGCGGTAAACAGGGTGGCGGCCAGCAGTACGCCAATTCGCACCCGGTTGGGGCGGATCCCCAGCGCCTGGGCCTGACTGTCCCCCATCTGCATCAGGGTCAGCTGGCGACAGAGCAGCAGGGTGATGACAAACGCCGCCAGCACGAAGGGCAGCACGGCGATGATGGCATCGAGATTGGCCGCCGACAGGGAGCCGAGGTTCCAGAAGCGGTACTGCTCCAGCACCATCTTGTTGGAGAGCAGCAGAAAGCTGGAGAGACCGCCGAAGGTGGCGGAGAGCGCCACCCCGACCAGAATGAGCTTGAGGGGGTTGGAGCGGCCAATCATCATGCCGAGCCCCAACACAATCACGTTGCCGAGCAGTGCGCCGAGTCCGGCCCAGAGCAAATAGCCATAGGCAGACTCCACACCAAACCAGGTGAGCCCCACCACCAGCGCAAAGACGGCCCCGGCGTTGACTCCCAGCAGACCTGGCTCTGCCAGCGGGTTGCGGGTCGCACTCTGCAACAAGGAGGCAGCCAGAGATAAAGAGGCGCCGACCACCATGGCACAGAGGGTGCGCGGCAGTCGCAAGGTATTGAGCACCATGGCGAGCTTCTCGTCGCCAGCCCAGCGGGCATCCCCCATCAGGTAGCCGAGCACCTCGCGAGCACCATAGACACCCGCACCGGTGGCGAGCGAAAGAGAAAGCAGTACAAACAGGAGGAACAATCCCAGCCAGAACAGCGAGGTCTGGTCTCTAAACACCCTTTAACTCCTTATGGTGGCAATGCGCATGTTGTTGAAATACATGTGGTTGAAATAAAAGCCGTCACCCGAGGTGATCCCCTGACAACAGCGGAAGCCCGCCAATGCGGGCTCCCGTTCAGCCATTACAGCTTGTAGGCCACACCGGCATAGACAGTGCGCCCGTCGAGGATCTGATCGGCCTCGGTGGCAACCCAGTCACGCTTGGTATTGGTCAGGTTGTTGAGTCCGAACTTCAGATCCAGTGCCCGGGTGGCGTTCCAGACTGCCCCGACATCCAGGGTGTGGAATCCTGCAGTCGTCTCATAGGTGGTGCCGCTCATGCGCGGAACCGGGAGGATCTGGCTGCCAGTGTAGTTCCAGCCCAGCTGGGTACTCAGGCTCTCGATGACCTGCCACTCCAGCTTGGCGTTGGCGGTATGCTCCGGCGTCCGATAGAGATCCTTGCCGCTGGTCTTGTCTTCCCCGTCGATCAGGGTGACGTTGCTGGAAAGGGTCAGGGTATCGGTGATATCAAACCAGCCGCTCAGCTCCACCCCCTTGATGCGGGCCTTGCTGACGTTCTGATAGGTCATCACCGCCGGACGCCAGGTGGAGGTCCATGCCTCGCTCTGGATCTTGTCCTTGATATCGTTGTGGAAGGCGGTAACCCCGGCGCCCCAGAACGAACCATCGTAGGCGGTGCCCAGCTCGTAGCTGACGGCGGTTTCCGGCTTCAGATCCGGGTTGCCCACCACGGCGCAGCGACCGCGACAGGCAGCTACGGCATAATCCGGGTTGGACTGGGCAATGGTCGGCGCCTTGAACGCCTTGCCAATGCCGCCCTTGACCACCCAGTTGTCCGTCAGGCTGTAGAGGGCGTAACCGCGGGGGCTGAACTCGGTGCCATAGGTCTCGTGGTGATCTACCCGGCCACTCAGGGTCAACGCCAGATCGCCAAAGCCAAACTCATCCTGCAGATAGAGCGCGCTCTGGTTGACGCTGACATCGCCCCCCTTGAGGTTGACGTTGTGCTTGAGTTCGGTGATGCGGTACTCGGCACCACTGGTCAGCAGGTGGCTGCCCAGATTACCGCTCAGCTGGCCATCGAAGGTGTGGTTGGTCTGGCTCACATCGCCGCTGGTCTTGCTCAGCGCCGTCATCAGTTCGGAGTCATCAAAGAGATCCACCTGCTCGAAGGCATAGCCGACCCGGCTGTCGAACTGATCCCAACGGCCGACGTGGGTGGCATTGAGCCCCAGTCGCTCCATCTGCTGGATATTGCGCGGCGTCTGGCCGTAGTTGTTCCAGTGGGCCTCCCGATCGTCTTTGGCGTAGTTCATCCCTACATCCAGATCCTGACGATCATCGATCAACCATTTGACGTTGGAGAGGATCCCCAGCTTTTCACGCTGCTCGATGGCATCGGCCTTGGGGTTGATGCTCTGCTCGCTCTGCCAGGCATCCCTGTGGTTCCCTTCCACCACCAGGTTGGCCAGCAGCTTGTTGTCGATCAGCGCCCCGCCCACATAGGCACTCGCCTTGTTGATATCCCCTCCGTGACCGTCGGTGGGGTCACTGAAGGTATAGGTGGCCGCCGCTTCGGTCTTCTCCCCGGGTTGGCGCAAGATGACGTTGACCACCCCACCCAGCGCATCTGCGCCGTAGAGGGAGGAGATGGGGCCACGGATCACTTCGATACGCTCAATGGCCGCCATCGGGATGGCGGAGAGATCGAAATCATTGCCATAACCGGAGGTAAGAGCATCGCGGGAGCTGATACGCCGGCCATTGACCAGCAACAGGGTGTAATCCCCCTCCAGCCCGCGCAACTTGATCTCGCTGCGGCCGTAGCTGGTCGCAGGGCTGATATTGACCCCCGGCAACTGTTTCAGAGCGCCGGTCAGATCATTGACATTGAGCTTGTCGAGCTCGACCCGAGTCACCACAGAGACGCTGGCCGGGGCGGTCAGCTCGCTGTGCCGGGTTTTACTCGCCGTCACCACCATAGTTTCATGAGCGGCGACAGGCGCAGTCCCTTGGGCCAGAACTGGCAGGGCAAAAAGGGACAACACCAGTGGATGCACTGCAAATCGTCGGGATGATGTACGCATCATCAACACTCCACATAAAACAACCAAGGCCAACACCACCGACATCCCTGTCTGACCTCGCCAGACCCGGTGCAAAGTGATGGAGTTCATTGGCATGAACAGTCGTCCATGCCCCATCACCCCGAACATCAGTGCATTACGGCAGGCCCTGCGTTGTGCTATGCCACTCGCAGCCATCAATAACAAAAGCGCCGTACCGACTGACATCGGGACGGCGCAATACTAAATGCAAATCATTTTTATTTGCAAGAGTGAATCAGGTATTCTTTCGCATCCGCTTAATTATCCATCACATCGTGGCGAGTCTGGTGATAGGCCTCTTCACTCTTGCCCCGGCGCCAGTACGGCACGGCGTAGAGCGACTGGCGATCCACCTCGAGCACAGACCGAAAATGGCGGCGCAGCGGCAGCACCAGCGCCTCTTCCCCACCCAGCCAGAAGAAGCCACCATCGCGCACCAGCGGCAGAGCAATCACATGCTCCAGCAGGCCGCTGGACTCGGGCTCGCCGACAAACCAGTGACAGCGCACCCCGACCGGCAGCGTCAACGGCTGAGCATCGGCCTGATCCGGCACCAGAATCGCAATTTCCCCTCTGGCATCGGCAGGCATCACCTCGCACATCGCCATGATGGCGGGCAAGGCGGTGAGATCCCCTACCAGACAGTAGTGATCGGCCGGTTGCAGCATAGGGTTGGGACCACCCGGCCCGGAGAGGATTACCTTCTCTCCCGGCTTGGCATGGGTAGCAAAGGCGCTGGCGGGCCCGCCGTCACCGTGCAGCACGAAGTCGATATCAATTTCCTGCTCATCACGGCGAAACGCGCGGATGGTGTAGGTGCGGATCACCGGCTTGTCAGCCGGGTCACTCCAGCGCGGGCCGCTCGGGGTCATGGCAGGCAGCACCGGCTCTACCTGATGGGGCTGGGCCAGCATCACCTTGATATGGGCCCCACCGCAGGTGAAGGGATAGTCAGCCAGTTCGCTGCCACCAAAGGTGATACGACGCAAATGGGGGGTGATCTGGGTAATGGCTTTGACAGTCAGCAGACGGGGACGATTGGGAGGCAGAGATGGGGACACAATGAGGCTCCTCGTTGAGTGTGTTGCCTATGCTACACACAAATGGGAATCACTATCAAATGCGATTATTTCTCGTCTATCCGGCTCAAACATCACTAATCACTACCATCAGCCCCCGAACAGAGAAACGGGCTTATGCACGCTAGTCCCATGATTGGACGAAGAAAGCAGCCGGACAACAACACTGTCACGCAGGGTTCCATTTGCCTATTTCGACCATAGTTTTTCGAGATCAAATTTTATTTCTCAATAAGTTTCCTATCCTTAGTGAAGCAGTTAATGTAAGCACAGGATGCCAAACAGGATTGTATGATGGATGACCAGATCCTGATTATTGATGATGACGAGCTCTCCCTCCCCGACGCGCAGCAAGCAGGCTGGAGGGTGATGATTGTTGACGATGAACCGGAAGTGCATCGCATCACCAAGATCACTTTAAACAAATTCGAGTTTGACAATCGTCCCATCGAGTTTCTGCATGCCTATTCGGCAGCAGAGGCAAAAAAATTGCTGGCCACCACCCCGGATGTTGCACTGCTGCTGCTGGACGTGGTGATGGAGGTCGATCACGCCGGTCTTGATGTCGTCAAATATGTCCGTGAAGAGCTGCAAAACAAGATGGTACGAATCGTGCTGCGTACCGGCCAACCCGGCCAAGCGCCGGAAGATGACGTGGTGACCAACTATGACATCAACGACTACAAGGATAAAACCGAGCTCACCTCCCAGAAGCTGCGCACCCTGCTGCGTGCCAGCCTGCGCTCCTATCGGGATATCCGCACCCTGGAAAGCAATCGGCAAGGGCTGGAAAAAGTCATCGAAGCCTCCAAGGGGATCTTTGAGAAACGGGCGCTGCGTCAGTTTGTCGAAGGCGCCCAAGAGCAGCTGAGCGCCCTGCTCCATCTGGGAGAGACCCAGATTTACGATGTAAAACAATATGCCTACGAAGTGAAGGATCAACTGCTGGAGCCCCTGCTGCCAGGTCATCCCCCGGTGCGGTTGACAGAGGCACCCGAGATACTGCGTCAGGCCATGACCCGGGGCTGCAATATCTACAACACCAACCAGATGGTGCTCTACTGCCAAAACCCGCGCCACCACCTGTTGTTTCATATCGAGACCACTCGCCAGCTCAGTCAGATCGATACCAGCCTGCTGACCCTGTTTACCGAAAACATCATAGTGGCACTTGAAAATATCCGGCTCAACGAGGTGATCGCCGACAACCAGCGGGAGATCATCTATCGCATCGGCGAACTGGTCGAAACCCGCTCCAAGGAGTCAGGGTTACACGTCAAACGGGTCGCGCTCTACACCGAGCTTTTCTGCCATCTGCTGGGGATGAGCGAAGAGCAGAGCGAGCTGGTTAAACGGGCCTCACCACTGCACGACATTGGCAAGGTGGGTATTCCCGATGCCATTTTGCACAAACCTGGCAAGCTGACCCCGGAAGAGTGGGAGATCATGAAAACTCATGCCCAACTCGGTCAGGATATGCTCTCCGGCAGCGATCTGGCGTTGTTCCAGATTGGCGCCACCATAGCAGGCAATCACCATGAGAAGTGGAATGGCAGCGGTTATCCCCGCGGTTTGAAGGGGGCCGATATCCCACTGGAAGGACGGATCGTGGCACTGGCCGATGTGTTCGATGCCTTGGGTTCGGATCGCTGCTACAAGAAAGCGTGGCCGCTGGACAAGGTGCTGGCCCTGATTGAAGAGGAGAAGGGGCAGCATTTCGACCCCCAGCTGGTCGAGCTGATGATGGCCAATCTGGACAAGTTCCTCGAAATCCGCGAGCAGAACAAGGATGTCTATATTGGCGATCACTGATTGCTGCCAATCCCTTATCCTAAGGGTTCGAGCTAAAAAACCGCCCTGCTTATCGAGGGCGGTTTCTTCTCTCTGGTGTATCGTTTTTCCCGAGTCTGGGCTACTGCTCTGGCAAATTGAGATCCAGCTTGGCTGCCGGTTGGCCGTTTTGTTGATTTTCAGCCTGAGCTGCTGCTAGCGCACGTTTAAAAGCACGCCGTTTTTGCATCACCACAAAACCTGCGCCTCCCAGCAACACCAGTAGTACCCCACCCCCAACCAGAACCCAAAGTAGCCACCCCATTCCCTCTTCAGGCTGCTCTTCGGTAGACTCGGCGCTGGAGGCCTGAGCGGCTGCTGATGCCACCTCTGCGGGAGGCGGAGGGGGCGGAAAGATATTGAAGGTTTTCACTGGCAACTCGATCTTCAGCTCGCGCCCCAGACGAGTGGTGCCATAAAGGGTCGCTTTCACCTCATGCTGACCGACCTCCTTGATGGCAGAGAGATCGATATCAAGCTTGGGCTCACTGGCCGTCTCGCTAAACTCGTAGAGGCCACCCACATTGCTGGTGACACTCCCCTTGATCGCGACAGAGGCCGGATCCAGTTCATCACGATCGATCAGCAGCGACAATTTGGCGCCCAGCTCTTCCGAAGGGGGTGTCAGGTTATAGCTGAACGGATAAGGATAGAGCAGCACATCCTGATAGCGGGCTCGGACAAACACCTGATTACCTGTGCTGAACATGGCGCGGTATTTGCCGGCGGGAATATCCTGTAGTGTCACTTCCGCCGTCATGATGCCGTCACCCGGCACTTCGTCCAGCCCCTTGCCATCATCGCGATAGTGGCCAAGTACTTGATCCAGCACGACCTCTTTCTTATCGGCATCGCTGAACGATTGCAGCTTGACGGTCATGCCAAGATCAGAGAGATAGTATTTATCTTTCGGCGGCTGACCATTGATCAGCAACCACGCCTTGAGCTTGACCACCTCCCCCTGATAGAGCTGCATCGGCAAGGCGGCAATATCAAGCCGGATATCGGAGAGGATACGAACCCGATTGTCGGGATCCACCTCGCCGATCGCCTGCCAGGGGCCCGGCATCGGATTGCGCAGAGTAATGAGATCATGCTCCGGCAATGCCAGCCAACCCACATCGGCAGGTTTGACCTTGCCCACGTAAAGCTTGCTGCCATCGGGGCGAACCAGGATCACGGACGGAGTGCCCGGCTTGCGCTTGATAATGAAGGTGATCTCCTTCACCCCGTAATCGATGCGAAAGCGGTTATCAAGCAGCGGAATATCGGAAGGGGCAAATACCTCGGTCGCCGTCGCCCCCAGCGAGAGCAACAACAGCAGACCTGCACACCACTTGCTCATTGCCGCCACAAACAACTTCCTCCCTTCTTCTGTACCAGATCCAGTCTCGCTTCGTGCAGGGCCTGAACCTCGGCACTGGCACGCACCACCTTGAGGGCGGGTCGGTTGCTCTCCAACCGGCGAATGCTGGTGTCCTGATTGCTCTCGTTTTCGTTGCTCTCGGTAGCCAGATTGAGTTTGGTCTGGCCGCCGGTCATCAGCAGGTAGACGTCCGCCAGGATCTCCGCATCGAGCAAAGCCCCGTGCAGGGTACGGTGGGAGTTGTCGATACCGTAACGATCGCACAGCACATCCAGGTTGTTGCGCTTGCCGGGGAAGAGATCCCGCGCCATCGCCAGGGTATCTGTGATGGTGCAGATATCCGCCGTCTTGAAGTTGAGTCCGAGCTTGCTGAACTCATAGTCCATGAAGCTCACGTCAAACGGCGCGTTGTGGGCGATCAGTTCGGCGCCGCGGATGAACTCGAGGAATTCGTCGGCAATCTGGCTGAACGACGGTTTGTCACGCAGAAACTCGTCGGTGATACCGTGCACCTGGATCGCTTCCGGGTCGACCAGACGATCAGGCTTGATATAGACGTGATAGTGGTTACCGGTCAGCTTGCGGTTGATCACCTCCACACAGCCGATTTCGATAATGCGGTGCCCCAGATAGACAGGGCCGCCCGCCGTATTCATACCTGTGGTTTCGGTATCCAGAATGATCTGGCGATTCAGTTGGGGTGTGTTCATGATCCAATCTATGTCAAACTTCGGCTTTACTTACTCGCTAGTTTACCCCAAGCCTCATGTTAAAACAGATTGATTGCTCATGTTAAAACAGATTGATTTATTCACAGATGGCTCCTGCCTAGGCAACCCGGGCCCGGGTGGCTATGGCGCAGTCATGGTTTATGGCAAACACCGCAAGGAAATTTCAGCCGGCTTCAAGCTGACCACCAATAACAGGATGGAGCTGATGGCTGCCATCATGGGGCTTCGAACCCTCAACGAGCCCTGCAAGGTTCGCCTCACCACCGATAGCCAATATGTGCGCCAGGGGATCACCCAGTGGATCATCGGCTGGAAAAAGAAGGGGTGGATGACCGCCAATCGTCAACCGGTCAAGAACGTCGATCTCTGGAAGGAGTTGGATGCAGAAGTGGGTCGCCACCAGATTGAGTGGCTCTGGGTAAAGGGCCACTCCGGCCATCCGGAGAACGAACGGTGCGACGAGTTGGCCAGAGATGCCGCCTGCGGCAAGGATCTGGCCGAGGATACCGGTTACCAGCCCTGACGGGCCATGCCCGGTGTAGCGAGGGACTTTGGCAGTTGCCAGCGCCGCCGCACCGGGATCAGTGGAAAACGCCGTTTACGGGCAGCAATCACGTATACCGACGCAAACGCCTTGCAATAATCCCGCCCGATACTCTCCCGCCACCAGCTGTGCCAGCTCTGTTTACCCATAAACGAGTAACCGAAACGCTCGTCAAACATCACTTCACACCCCAATAGATGCAGCCAGTCCGTCACCCGCCCAGGGGTAAACATCCGAGCAGACCAGGGCAGCTTGCGCCGTAAAAAAGGGATACAGTGGCCAACCCCCACCAGACTCACCGGATTGTAACCACTGATGATCAGCCAGCCATCATCGGTCAGCACCCTTTCGGCTTCACGCAATACCTGATGGGGATCGGCGGAGAAATCGAGGCAGTGAGCCAGCAGACAGGCATCGACGCTGCCGGTTCGCACCGGCAGCTCGAGGGGATCGCCATACATGTCGAGCAGCCGCCCGCCGGGGGCGACCCCGATCTGGTGACGAATGGAGGAGCGTTTACAGGAGAGTTCAGCGCTCAGGGCTCCTACCTTGAGCAAGTGATATCCGAACAAGTTGGGGCACCAGCTGTCGAGCCGCTCCTGAATTTCGGCCGCCACCCAGTCACCCATAGGCAGCGCTGACCAACTGGTCGGGATCTCGATTTGTTGTTCGGTACGTGCCACCTGCATAATAGGGTTCAACTCGGGGTTTCGAACGCCATCCTGTTATATAAGATACCCTCCCTAAAGAGAAGCAGACTCATGTATCCAGTGATCACAGTTCCAGCCTTTAATGACAACTACATCTGGTTGATCCGCCACGAAAATCACTGTCTGGTGGTCGATCCGGGCGATGCCGCACCCGTGCTGGAGCGGCTCGAGGCATTGGGGCTGGTGCTCGATGCCATCCTGCTGACCCATCACCATCACGACCATGTCGGGGGCGTCACCGACCTGCTTGCCCACTTCCCCCACGCCCGGCTCTATGGCCCCAAACTTGACCCTATGCCGGATCATCATGGCCAGTGGCTCGAAGATGGTGATCAGATCAACTGGCACGGCCTCGCCCTCGAGGTAATCCATGTGCCCGGGCACACCCGTGGCCATATCGCTTACTATGGTAACGGCATGCTCTTTTGTGGCGATACCCTCTTCTCGGCCGGTTGTGGCCGCCTGTTTGAAGGGACGCCGGAACAGATGTACCACTCGTTACAGCGCCTTGCCGCCCTGCCCGACGAGACCCTGATCTACTGCGCCCATGAGTACACACTCTCCAACCTGCGCTTTGCCTATGCAGTTGAACCGGACAATCCGGCGATCCGTGATCAGATCGGACTGATCAGCAAACTGCGGCAACAAGGGCTGCCAAGCCTGCCCACCCGGCTGGAGGATGAACGCAAGTTTAATGTTTTTCTGCGCTGCGAGCTCGATTCAGTGAAATTTTCTGCTGAAAAGCACGGGCTAAAATGCGTGGAAAATCCGGTAGATACCTTCACCATCTTGCGTCAGTGGAAGGACGTTTTTTGAACAAACCTTGATCAGGGGGCCATTGCCCCTTATGATGCGGGCTGTTTTTCCCAAAAATGACCGGAACGAGATGAAGGTACGAACGGCCTTATTGGCAGCGCTGTTGCTCAGCGGCTGCCAAAACCTGAGCCATCAGGATGACCGGGCGCTAACGGCAATCGAGCCGATCAAGTCCCACCAGGTCAAGAAAAAAGCGCATAAAAAACACTCTTCCCATTTCCTGTTTGGCGATGAACAACTGGATGAAATGGAAGAGACGGACAATCTGTGGGTGCGTATCAGCGATGATATGCAACTGGAAACTCCGGACAACCCGCGCATCCGCCAGCAACGTGAGTGGCTGTTGCGCAATGATAAGCATCTGGCGACCATTGCCAGCCGGGCTGAACCCTACCTCTATCTGATGGTAGAGGAGATTGAACGGCGTGAGCTGCCAATGGAGCTTATTACTGTCCCGATGATCGAGAGCATGTTTGATCCTCATGCCCGATCCCGCAGCAATGCCGTCGGACTCTGGCAGTTTGTGCCAGCGACAGGCAGAAACTTCGGTCTGCGCCACGACAACTGGTATGATGGACGGCGCGATGTGCTGGCCTCCACCAATGCGGCGCTCGACTATCTGGAATACCTGAACCGCTTCTTTGACGGTGACTGGCTGCAAACGCTGGCCGCCTACAATGCCGGTGAAGGCCGGGTGCGCAACGCCATCCAGCGTAATCAGCGCGCAGGCAAGCCGACCGACTACTGGTCGCTCGATCTGCCGCGCGAAACCCGGATGTATGTGCCCAAGATCCTCGCCATGGCTGACATGATCAGCAATGCGGACAAGTACAATATCCAGTTGCCGGTGCTCGCCAACGAGCCGAAGCTGCGTGTGGTTGAGACTGGCAGCCAGATCGATCTGAATGTGGCCGCCCAACTGGCAGGTCTGCGCACGTCACAGCTCAAGGAGGTCAATCCAGCCCTGAGCCGTGGCGTGATGTCGCCCCGTGGCCCTTACCGCCTGCTGGTACCGGTGGAGTATGCCGATACCCTGGAGCTGGCACTAGCTGATCTGCCCAAGAGCGAGCGTATTCGTACCCGCTCCTATCAGGTCACCAGTGGCGATACTCTGTCGCGCATCGCCCAGAATCACGGCGTCAGCGTGAGCGAGCTGAAGCTGGCCAACAATCTGCGCAGCAACAACCTGCGTCGCGGTCAACAACTGGTGATCCCGACCCATGGCCAGGTCAGCAGCAAGGCCAGCTCCGCCAGCAAACCGCAGCAGCTGGCAAGCCGTGGCAGCAGCCAGAAGGCCAAGGTCAGTTACAAGGTGCGCTCGGGTGACAACCTGTGGAGCATCAGCCAGGCGCACGGTGTCTCCCACGAAGAGCTCGCCAAGTGGAATGGTCTGAATGCCAAGTCGGCGCTCAAGCCAGGCATGAAGCTGGTGGTCTATCCCAAGCAAGGGAAGAAGAGCGACAAATCGATGGTGTATCAGGTTCGTCGTGGCGACTCCATCTCCTCCATCGCGGCTCGCTTCCAGGTGGCCATCAACGATGTGATGCGCTGGAACCAGCTGGATAAAGGGGATTACCTCAAGCCCGGTCAGGAGCTGACTCTGTTTGTGAAGAACAACACCTAAGCCTCACCGCTTGAACCCGATAAAAAACGGGGCTAGTCATCTGACTGGCCCCGTTTTTTATTACTGCGGCTAACCGCTGCTGTGTCTGAGCCGCCGACTAAAACAATGGCTTGGCGCCACCTGCGGATGCATCACCGCTCTGCAGGCAAAACTATCACCGCTATTCCCAGAGCCTTGTCGGCACCACCATCAGCACGGTGCGCTGACCGATCGCCACGTTGGCATTGGGGAAGACCACAGCCTCACGCGGCTTCTCGACCGTGTAGCGCAGCTCACCATCCTCGGCCAACACGAACCCTTGCGGAAATTCGGTGAAGTTGTCCACATCGCTGGCGAATAGAAAGCGAAACTGCTCCGATTTTTTGGTGATCACCCGATCGATGGCAAACAGGGTGAAATCGTCCGCCCGCCACGGCTCCAGTGCCACTTCATCCTGAGTGACCAGCTCCTGCAGTGCCTGCCGGGTTTCGATAAAGCGGGTCATATCGTTCTCACCAAATGGCCGTACCTTGCCCAGCTCCACCGTAAAGGCATGGGCCCCATGCTGGCGGGAGCTGTAGTAGCTGAAGGTCGTGGTCGGGCTGGCGGAGAGCAGAATGGTGCGCACCCCGCAGGCGCCGAGGAACTGCACCTGCTCGCGGCAGTGGGGCCGCTCGTGGGGAAAGGGGTAGACGGCGAACTTCTCGTGGCGCGAACCGCGAATGGCGGTGTGCAGATCGTAGTGGTAACGGGGACGAGCCGGATCGGCAAAGAAGCGGCTAACATACTGCTCGAGGCGCATGGCACGGATCCGCTCCCGATTGCAGAGCCCCTCCCCCTTGCTGTGGGCGCCAGAGAAGAGCCGGTTCATGTTCTCCTCCACTTCTCGCAGCCCCAGATTCATCGCCGCCGGATTGCCAAACAGGAACAGCACCCGATGGCGGGCGCTCAGCTCGCCTGAGAGCAGACGGCTCAGCAGCTGGTTGCAGATCTCGATGGGGGCAGTCTCGTTGCCGTGGATACCGCAGGAGAGGACGATATCCTTGCGTCCTCCCGGCTGGCCGTCCGCGCCACTGGCAGCCTCCAGACAGAGCACGCCCGTATCCCAGACGCTGACCCACGCACCATCGGGCAGGGCAAATTCAAAGGGATCGAGCTGCCACTCATGGCTGCGGGTCATGGCCAAAAAATCGTGCTGGGGAATCATCCGTCTCACCCTCTTGCGCTGGAACACTATGGCCGGATTATACGCAAGGCATCACGGCTTAAAATCGTTTTTTAAACAAATTCAAACATTAACGATACAAGTGTGATAACAATCGAACGATGACAGCAATGACGGTAGCGATATGGAATAAAGAGGATAGGAAAAAAGATCAACGTAAAGCGGGGGGAGATAAAACAGACAATAACAGACCTGGCAGTTGGTCGCCACAGGGGCAGAACAGCAAACGACTCAGCAGAAAAACAAGGCATCCATGCCCGGCTGATCAACCACGCCAGAACGGCTTGGTGGTCTCTTGATAACGGTCAGCTTCGTTCAGGCCGATGTCTTTGAGCAGGTACTCGGGCAGTTCGGAGAGCTGGCGACGGCTGCGGCTGCGCTCCAGCCAGGTCAGAACGGTCATTTTAACGCGAGCAACCAGATTCAATTGGCTGGAATGCTGGTAACCGGTTTCGGTATAAGTCATGTTGGCCATGATGTGGCTCCTCTGAATATTTGTTTACGCACTGGGCTTTATTTGATGCGCAAAGCTTAGTCAGGGAGTCAGACCGACTCAATTGACGAATTTTGATACGTTACATTAGTAAATCTAATGTCTAAAAACGGCAGGATTTAATTTTAATCCTTTGATTTTAAACAAATAATTATTTTTACGGTTGGCCAGCAGAGTCGCACAGCATATTGTGCTGCATGGCACCCATCTATATATGCATTTTACTGCTTTACATATGCAGGGATGGACAGGGTGTGAACAGCTGGCAACAGCGGAGTTACACGTGATTGTTAATTTAATGATCTTGTGGCGATCTTTATTTAACACCCTGAAACATAAATAAAACCATCACCACATCCCCATTCAGAGGCGCACATTGCCCCCTCCTCAAAGTGCCTCTTGGCACTCCAACCGCATGCTGGTATGTTTATTTATACAGTAGTTTTGCTACCCGCAGCGATGTCATACCTGATGTCGTCAACAGCGGGTCAGACCACAGGATCATCGATGGATACCTTTACCCCGACCGCCGCCCTGCGTCAACAGATGGCCGCCATTGAAGCCTCTCTCAACCAGCTGGCCGATCTGCTTGGCCAACTCGATCTGCAGGAGGCTCATGTCTATCCTCTCCCCCCGGTTGCACAGGGGGAAGAACACGACCCGATCGAGCAAATTGAGGTGGGCTATCTCAACGGTGAAGCCGCGCTGGCGGCCACCCTCGCCGCTTATCGGGACCACAGCGCCCGCCCCGGCTGCTCCACCAAGGCGACTCATCGGCTGCCCGGCTGGTTGCGCTTTCCTGCCGCCGCAGCCCCCTTGCTGCAACCGCTGATCGACCAAATAAACCAGCACAAGCTCGATTTCAAGGCGCTGGTGCAGCAGGCGGGGGGAAGGGACGAAAAGTTCGAGCTGGTACATACCGCCCTGCCCGGCGTGATCACCCTGCAGGTCTACCGCAAACTGACCCTGTTGGCAGGTGAGCTGCAATCCCTTGGCTTTACCTGGGCTGACAAGCAGACTATCAATCGCCTCAGTCGCGAACAGGTGCTGGAGATGCTGGAGCGCAGCCGCCGCTATATACCGGCCCTCTCCAACAACGAGGAGTGGAGCAAGATGGTGGATCAGGAGGTGTACGACATTCGCCGTCTGCCCGCCGATGCCGAGCTGCGGATCCGACGCCCGGTCAAGACCCACCCGATGATCAACCTGCTCTGGCTGGAGCGCACCCCGCGCAAGCAGCAGATCAAGGCGAGCCTGCCTCTGCTGCTCTGCTCGGATACCCCGCCTGCAGTCACCCATCTGGGCAACTATCCCCCCAAGAGCCGGCAGGCGCGGCGAGATCGCAAGATTGGCGGCGAGCCCATCATCGAGCGGCTGCACCTCTATCTCTATCAGGGATAGCTGGATAAGGGATAACCGGGCCGCCTTGCCGCGATAAACAACGAATTCCGCATCTGCATCCCAAATAAGAAAGGGGAGAACATCTCTGGATGTTCTCCCCTTTTCTGTATCGATAGCCGATATGAAAGGCGGCGTCGCCAATCAGCCCATCAGCAGGGCCCGCAGGCTCTCCACATCCAGCCCGCGCACCTCGGACTGGCCGCTCAGCAGGCCATCGGCCAGCGCCCGCTTCTCGTCGTGCAGAGCGACGATCTTCTCCTCCACCGTCTGCTCGCACACCAGCCGGTACACGGTCACCGGCTGGGTCTGGCCCATCCGGTGCGCCCGATCGCTCGCCTGATCTTCCACCGCCGGGTTCCACCAGGGATCGAGGTGCAGCACGGTATCGGCCTGGGTGAGGTTGAGGCCGGTCCCCCCCGCCTTAAGGCTGATGAGGAACAGCGGTACCTCCTCATGACGAAAACGCAGGATGGAGTCCTGACGGGACTTGGCGGAGCAGCCCCCATCCAGATAGCAGTAGTCCCAAGACTTCTGCTCGATGCGGGTCCGCAACAGACTCAGCAGATCGACGAACTGGCTGAACACCAGCACCCGATGACCGCCGTCGATCGCCTCTTCCAGCAGGGCCATCGCCTCGTCCAGCTTGCTGCTGGTTTGCGACCACTCGGGCATCACCAGCTCCGGCGAGCAGCAGAGGCGGCGCAGTCGGGTCAGGCCACTCAGCACATGCATCAGGGCGCGGCCATCGGCGCTTTGCACCTGCTGCACCACTTCCCGCCGGGTCGCCTCGTAGAGCTGGCGCTCTTCGGGGGAGAGGCTGATGTGGTGGATGATCTCGGTCTTGTCCGGCAGCTCGGTCAGCACCTGCTGCTTGAGACGACGCAGGATAAAGGGGCTGATCACCGCCCGCAGCAGCGCCATGTGCTGGGGATCCTTGACCGCCTTGCCAAAGCGACGCTTGAACTCGCCAAGGCTGCCGAGCAGCCCCGGGTTGATAAAGGTGAAGAGGCTCCACAACTCCCCCAGATGGTTCTCGATGGGCGTGCCGGAGAGGGCGAGGCGAAAATCCCCTTCCAGCTGGAACAACAACTTGGCGCGCTGGGTACCGGCGTTTTTGATCTGTTGTGCCTCATCGAGCACCATGGAGGGCCAGCGACGCCCCTTGAGCGCCTCCGCCAGACTGCCGAGCATACCGTAGTTGATGATGATCACCTGCCCCGCTTTGGCATCGCGAATAATGCGCTCGCGCTCGGCGGGATTGTCAAAGATCACCACCTCCAGCTCGGGGGCGAAACGGGCGACCTCCTCCTGCCAGTTGGTGACTACCGACTTGGGCACCACTACCAGCGCAGGGCCAAGGTGCTGGCGCATCCGCAGCACGATAAGCGCCTGCAACGTCTTGCCAAGCCCCATGTCATCGGCCAGACAGGCGCCAAAACCGTGATGGGCCAGGGTCGCCATCCAGCGCACCCCCTCCTTCTGGTAATCCCGCAGCGCGGTGAGCAGCTCCGGCGGGCAGGATACCTCCTGCTGCCACTCCTGCTGCAGAGATTGCCATGCCGCATCCCCCTCGGTGGTGATGACCGAGAGCAGACGGGTCAGCGGATAGGCCAGCTTGTGGTTGATCCGCTGCTCGTCGTCGAGCATGGCCCCCAGCATGGTGAGCCGCTCCACCAGCTTGTCGCTCAGCATCAGGCTGGTCTTTTCGTCGAGCTGGACGGTGCGCTGACCCGGGGTCAGCTGACGCAGGATCAGGCGCAAATCGAGGATCTGGTGCTCATCGAGGGCCAGCGCCCCTTCGACCTGGAACCAGTCCTGCCGCCGCTCGATGCGCAGGCTCAGTGCCGCTTCATCCAGGCTCTTGAGGCGGGCGCTGTCCTGATGCCAGTGAATGACCACACCGGCATCCACCAGCTCCGGCAGGGCATTGACCAATGCCAGTGCCTGCTCTCCTTCAAGGCGCCACTCGCTGCCGGGCAGATCGATGGGAAGCTGATTGCGCAGCAGTTGGGCCTGCCCCTTCTCGGCCGCGAGATCCCGCTGCCAGTAGTGGTACGCCTTGATCCCCTGCCGCACGATCGCCTCCCCCTTGCCAAGGGGCTGGGGCGGCAGATCCTCAAAGCGGGTCACCAGCTTGACCGCCAGCTGGCTATCCTGCCAATCGAGCTGCACCGAAGGAATGCCCGGCCAGGGGGCCAGTTCGGCATTGCCGTGCAATCCCTCAACCTGGCTGTGCCAAGGCAGATCGGCGATCCCGTCCAGAGTGCGCTGCAACTCGCTCATCCCCTCGGCGGGCAGCAGCGGGATGGATTCGAGCGCTGGCAAGCGGTCGAGCAGCGGCTGCGGGGTGAGGATGAGCTGCCACAGATCCTGCGCCAGCGGCATGATATGGGCCCCGCGGGCGGCTGCATCTGGGATCAGCAAGGCACTCATCCCCTCTTCGGTCGCGATAATCTGCAGCAGCGGCGCCGTGATGGCGAGCTGCAGCTTCTGCCCCTTGGCGTTGAACAGGCGGGGGTGATCGGCCAGCGGCGCCCAGACATCCCGGGGCAAGCGTCCCATCACCCGCGGCAGGGTGCGCACCACTGCCCAGTCGTGCTCATCGAGCAGCGCCGCATACTGGGTGGAGAGCAGGGTGGGATCGACCCGGCGGCCCGCCGTCCACTCCCCCTTGGTGCTGAGTTTCTGGATCTTGCACTCCAGCTCGGGGCCATCGGCGTGAAGCAGCCACACCAGCCGCTCCTGCGGCTTGCGCACACCGCTGGCACGTCCCAGCCCCTGCAGCCAGTTGAGCCAGCTGGCGGAGGCTGCCCCCTTCTCCTCGCCGCCTTCCTCTTCTGACTCTTCGTCTTCGGCCTCGCTGTTGCGCAGCTGGCAGAGTGGCGCCCCTTTGGCCCCCTCTCCCAGCAGCAGGCGCAGCAGATCCTGACAAAACGCCATCAGCCGATGATGGGGTTCGGCGTCAAGCAGGTGGGAGAGATCCCACTTGTGCAGCATGGCCACCTGCGCGCTCTGGGCGCCGTGACGGGCCAGCGCGCAGAGATCGAGCCAGAGATAGCCCCAGTGCAGCTCCTCCACCGGCAGTTGCAGGGTATCGAACAGCCCGACCGCCTGCCCATGCCGCTCACCGGCCCACTGGCTGAGCAGATCGGCCAGCAGCGGAAATTGTCCGCCAAGGCTGCGCTGCCACTTCTTGCGCTGCTCGCTGGCAATGACGGGGTCTGCCTGCTGCAACCAGCCGAGCCAGAGCAAAGCACTGAAGGCACGCGGCCACTGCCCCTCATGACCCTCGGCCTGCCACTGGCCCAGAGCCGTGAGCAGCCGCTCACCCAGCGGGCCACACTCCCCCTGCGAGGCAACCGCCTGCAGGGCAGGCCACAACAGGCTGGAATCGGTGCTTTCGCCATCCCCACAGAGCCAGCGCCACTCCGCCTCAAACGCCTTACCTTGCGCCTGCACCTCGGGGGCACAGCGCACTAGCGCATTGGCCAGCGGCCAGCGCTCTTCATAAGGGGCATCGAGCAGCAGCTGCAGCGAGAAGTGCTCCAGCAACAGTTGCTGCCAGGCGGGGCTGGAACCCGCCAGCAGCAGATGGGCATCTGCGGTATCGAGCAGTGTGAGCAGATCACCGGGAGAGAAGAAAGCCGGGATCTCGCCCGCCTTGCCCCTGCAAAGCTCGCGCACCAGCCCGTGCACCAGATCCTGGCCGGTCACCGAGGAGACCCGGCTCCAGTCAGGGGCAGCACAAAGCCCAGCCCGCACTCCCAGGATCAGCGCCAGCGTCCCCTCTGCAGTCAGGCTCCACTGCTGCTCCCCGCGCAATCTGACAAGGCCGGCGTCATGGAGCCGGGTCAGGTGGCTGGCGAGCTCATGGCCCGCCCCCAGCGTATCTTGTAACAGACGGGTACTGGCGACACGCTGCAGTTGCAAGGCACTGAGCAGCAGATAACTATCCGGGGAGAGGGTGGAGGCAGACATCAAGACTCACGGGCAGATGCAAAAGCGGAATTTTAACGGTAAAGCGTCAGCCACTCGACCCTTTACCGTGAAATAACTCAAAAAAAAACGGCCATCCGTGATGACCGTCGAAAGTAACGAAGGAAATAGCCGGATCATCCGGTTACCTCCCACAGCGGGAAAATCGGGAGCGCTAGCCCCTAATTCGTGGGGCCAATGCTAGAGGTTGACGTATTAAAAAGCTTTGAAGCGGATCACAATTGAAAAGGATTTCTGAAAACGCTTTCAATATTTGACGACCAAAAGAGATGATTTTGCGCCAAATGAACCATCTTCAGCCTGGCCTTTCTCTCGTCTCGGCATGGATCCCCATATCCCAATGTCCATTCAGTACTCGACGGGTTCTCTTTACACTGACTGCATGCGCGGAACATCACTGACTGTTGGTAGCTGAGCGATTGCCCTTGTCCGGAGCATTGGCAGACTGATCTGGCCAGCACGCTCGGTTCTCGGCAAGTTACGAGGGCTGCGTGGCAACTCACCGGTTGCAAGAAACAGGGTTCCATCCGACCGGCTTGCCCGGGCTGTCATTGATCGATAGGATGTGCCCCATTCCAAGAGGGCAGGAGCAACATGATTTTGCGACAACGCGTGGCGACAAGACTCCTGCTGCTGGTCTGCATTCTGCTGCTCAATTGTGCACTCCAGCCGCTGACCAGGCTGGCTCAGCTGGAGATAGCCGCTGGCTGCCATATGCTGACCGTCCCATCCTCCGCCATCGATGTCGATGAGGATGGCCGCGCCGCAACGCCGCAACCCGGCAGTTGCCAGCTCAACGGCAAGTGGCTCAGTGCCGCCAGCGTGCAATGCGCCGAACAGCTCTTCTTTGCCATCGCATTCCTGATCGCCCTGCTGGCACCACTATCCCGTTGCTCGCCCCCCCTCCCCCCACCCAGAAATATCTCCCCGCCAGAACGGCGGCTTCATCTCACCCTTTGTGTCTGGCGAGAATGAGTCAGTCGCGGCTTAAACAACCCTGACTTTCATTTTCAAGAGACAACACCATGTCAAACATCTTCAAGACTGCCCTCTTGCTGGGCAGCCTGCTGTGGCAATCCATCGGATTGGCCAGCGATACCGGCTGGCTCACCAGCCCCCGCAACGATCACGCACAAATCCGGCTGCAAGCAGATAGCCGGGATCCGGCACAGCCCCGGGTGCTGCTCAGTCTGGCACTCGAGTCCGGCTGGAAAACCTATTGGCAAAACCCGGGTGAAGGGGGAATTGCCCCTGAAATTCTCTGGGATGATCCCAAACTCACTCAACAATGGCACTGGCCAGTGCCAGAGCGATTCGCGGTCAGCGGCATGTCGACCCAGGGGTATCAGCAGGCCGTAACCTTTCCCATCAGCCTTGGCCATGGCAACCGCAAGGCGCTGACCGGCACGTTACGCCTTTCAACCTGCAGTAACGTCTGCATCCTGACCGACTACCCTTTTGCCCTTGCTCTGGATGGTACGGCACCGGACGGATTCGACCTTGCCTATGCACAGGCGATGAGCAAGCTGCCTCAAGCCATGCCCAAGAGCGTCAACCTCCAGGCCGGCTACCAGCAAAACCGGCTACAGCTGAGCGCTAAGCAGCAAGAGGGGTGGCGGGCTCCGCAGATTTTCCTCCAGCAGCTGGAGGGGGTCGAGTTTGGCGAGCCCAGCCTGGAGGTGCAGGGCAATACCCTGATTGCCCGCATTCCGGTCAGCGATGGCTGGCAAGGGGATGCACCGGATATCCGTCATCAGCAACTGGGCGTGGTACTGGTCAACGGTGACGAAGCCTGGCAGAGCCAGGTCACCATAGGTGATCCCCTGCCACTACCCGCTGGTGGCCACTCGCTGCGCTGGATCCTGGGGGCAGCACTGCTTGGGGGGCTTATTCTCAACCTGATGCCCTGTGTGTTGCCGGTGCTGGCCCTCAAGCTGGGATCAGTACTGCAACTGGAGACCCGTGAGCGTCGCCCGGTTCGCTTGCAGTTCCTGGCGGCAAGCGCAGGTATCCTGGTCTCCTTTTGGACGCTGGCACTGATGAGCACCCTGCTGCGCGCCACCCAAGGGGCCGTCGGCTGGGGTATCCAGTTCCAGAGCGTCTGGTTTATCGGCTTCATGGTCGTGGTGACCTTGCTGTTCTGTGCCAACCTGCTGGGGCTGTTCGAGATCAGGTTATCCAGCAATGTCAACACCCGCCTGGCAACCGCGGGTGGCAACGGCATGGCCGGTCACTTTCTGCAGGGCTGCTTTGCCACTCTGCTTGCAACCCCCTGCTCCGCCCCTTTCCTTGGTACCGCAGTCGCCTTTGCGCTCGGGGCACCATCCGGTCAACTCTGGCTTGTCTTTACCGCACTGGGGATTGGCATGAGCCTGCCATGGCTGCTCATCGCCGCCCTGCCCCGTCTCGCGCTCTGGCTGCCAAAACCGGGACGCTGGATGGGGCGCCTGCGCATCCTGCTCGGCCTGATGATGCTGGGCTCCAGCTTCTGGCTGCTCAGCCTGCTTGGCAACCATATCGGCCATAACGGGGTGGTGATCCTGATGACTCTGATACTGGCAGCCCTGCTGCTGGCGGTCGTATGGCGCCACGGTATTCGCGGTGTAACCCTGGGGCTGGCGCTGGGCTGCTTGCTGGCCGCAGCCCTGCTGCTCGGCGGCGCCTTCACCATGGAGGGCAAACCACCACAGGATACCGTCAACTGGCAGCCACTCTCGGAGCAGGCCATCCAGGACGCCCTGGCACAACACAAGCGGGTCTTCGTCGATGTGACCGCCGACTGGTGCATCACCTGCAAAGCCAACAAATTCAACGTGCTGCTGCGCGATGATGTGCAACGAGCCCTGAGTGCCCCCGATGTGGTGGCCTTGCGCGGGGATTGGAGCCGCCCCTCCGACAGCATCGCCGGCTTCTTGCGCCAACGCGGCAGTGTGGCCATTCCTTTCAACCAAATCTATGGCCCCGGGCTACCGGGTGGCGAGATCCTCTCTCCCCTGCTGGACCGTGCAACTCTGCTGGCCACTCTGGAGCACGCTGCGAACGCCCCTGTTCAAGGAGAAACAAGATGAGATATATCCTGCTCATACAGACCCTGCCGGGAGAGCGGGGCATACCCGCAGCGCAAGGGGGAAATTATCGGCAATCGGCTGATCTCCCTCATGTAGCGCTCGGGCGCAACGTCAAAAACGCACTGGTCATCAAGGGGCAGTCATGACAGCAACATCATCCCGGATCCTCCGTCTGCGCCGCTGGAGCAAGGAAGCCCTCTGGCTGCTGCTGTTGGCGGTGATTATCTCGACAGCGCTGGACCTCTGGCGCAGTCCGGCGCTGCCAGAGGAAAGCCCGCTGCCTCAACTGCTGCTGCAAGATGGCACTCTGGCCGACCTGCAGACAATGAGTCGGGACAGACCACTGCTGATCTATTACTGGGCCAGCTGGTGCGCAGTCTGCCGTGTTACCACACCGACAGTGGAGCAGCTATGGCGAGACGGCGAAAACGTGCTGACAGTGGCGCTGCGCTCCGGCGACCAAGCCAGGTTGCAGCAGGGGATGGCCAGGAAGGGGCTGACCTTCCCGACCCACAATGATGAGCATGGCGACCTTGCCGCCCGCTGGCAGGTGAGCGTCACCCCCAGCTTCCTCATCATCAAGCAGGGTAAAGTGGTGAGCTCCACCACTGGCTGGAGCTCGGGCCCGGGACTGAAACTGCGGTTGGCCTGGGCCAGCCTCGGCTAACTCGGCCCGCCAGGGAGCACTATTGCGGCCCCTCTTCCCGCTGAAGAGGGGCTTTATCGACAGCCATCCGATGCCTATTTATCAGTGATGGGTGGCCCCCTCGCGGGTTAATGGCTCAAATCGGAAGTGGTAATCCATCGGCGATCGCGTGGACGGTGAACCGTGATGGATACCATTCATGGGTTGACGCTGAACAAGGCAAAGCCCAGCAAGCGGGAGATAATATGTCCAAAACCAGATAGGGATCCCGGTCATAGAAGATCAGCAACCGAGTTTAATGTTCCCGACAAACCTTGAGCTTCACGGCGTTCACTACGCATAAAAACCACGGGGGCCTGATGGCCCCCGCAAACACACCGGATGAGAAAAACGCCTTACTTGGCGGCGCTATCCTTCACACACTTCTGGACAAAGCTGTTCTTGGCTGCGCCAGCCAGCTTTTTGTCGGCTGCCGCCTTCTCGCACTTGGCCGCCGGATCCACCGCCGCGCCCGTCTTCACGCACTTCTGGATAAAGCTGTTCTTGGCCGCACCGGCCAGCTTCTTGTCGGCGGCCGCCTTCTCGCACTCGCCGGTCGCAGCGCCAGCGGCATCTTTCACGCACTTGCCGACAAAGCTGGTCTTGGCGGCGCCGTTAAGCTTTTTGGCCGCAGCCTGCGCCTCGCACTGTAACTGGGCTGCGTCGTTGGCAAAGACCGGGTTGGCCAGCAGCACGCTGCCGCAGAGCAGGCCGAACAGGATGGTACGCTTCATGGATGATCTCCTCTCTATCTGGTGATGTGTTTGCATGGTCATATTTGCATGACGGTATGTTGCAAATAGCGGTTGCAACAGCTGATTGTTGCCGCAGATCCCCCGCCTCGCCAGCTTGGGAGCGGAGCAGAGGGCAACCATCGCCCGCACTATAGCGCCGATTGGCTGAGCGGGATTGTCCCCAGCCAACCTTTCCTCAGCGGCAAGCCAGCCACCCTCTTCCCCACCACGCCTACCAACCCCAATAAAATCAAGGGCCATGGGAATCCAGTTCCCGGTCAGGGCGATTTGTTGAGCCAGCGCAAAAAATCAGTCATTACTGACACTTACGTCACTTTTTGACTGGTGCGGCCAGATTCGATTGGCTTAGCATAGCCATCTGGTGCCTATTCATCTGTGGTGGGCTACTGCCCTCGCTGGTTAATGGAGCATTTTGGAAGCTTTAATCCACGGGTAGTACCGTGGTCTTTGCACAGTAATTAATGCAATTCGTAGGTTGGTGCTGAGCACAGCCCAACATACGTAATGGATAAAACACGCCTTGTTTAGGAGGATGTTGCATCATCAATTTTTTCATAGCACCTGTTTTATTTCAGGGGATTAATTCCTCTTTAGCTCGACAGGCTAATTCCCACCATTAACAGTCACGTAACTTATGAACATATTAAATAGAAAAGATAAAAACGATGATGAGTATTATTTTTTAAACGAACTAAAACTAATCCCTGGTGATATAATCCTTGAACGCGGGCTAGGTATTCACTCAAAGTTAATCATGGAAAAAACACAGGGTAGTTTTTCTCATGCAATGATATATGTAGGGGGTACCCTCATTGAAGCTACCGTACAAGGAGGCGTCTACAGTCGAGTCCCAAATAGAATTGTAGTGCCTAATGAAAATTATCTACGAGTTCTCCGCCCAAAAGCATACTTAGATGATGAATCTAAAAAGAATTTATGTACATATGCCAGAAATATGTGTGGGAGCGCATATAGCATCCGAGAAGCATTGATTGTTACGAATGACAATAAACCTCAATATTCTCTGACACGAGGTCAATTTTGTTCTCGATTGGTTGCGCAGGCGTATGCATCTATTGGTATAAACTTATCCTCAAACATAGATTTCTGCTCACCTGCCGATATAGAAAAAAGCTCTTTTTTAGAGGAGATTACAGGCCTTATCTATAAAGGCACAAAGGAGCAAGCTGACTTTGCTTATGAGAACAGCACCCATGAACAACATCAAAAAAGAGCGGTGAAATGGGTTAGAAAATCTAAAAAAATCCTCTCAAAAGAAAAAATTAAAACAGTTTTTGATCAAAAATCAAATAAAAATAGCGACATAGCCACAATCAATGATATATTAATGGCTGTTTATCAAAATAAAGCAAATAGAACTATAGATGAACAAATAGCAGCCGCCATGATATCTACGGGTTATAATCTTGGGCCATTTGATGATATCGAAAGGAACCCTTATAGATATTCAATTCCAAAATTCCATTCTGTTTATAACGACATACCATTAGACGAACGTGAGTTCAATTTAAATAAAGAATATACCAGAGAGAAACATGAGCTTAAACACAGACCTCATAATTATTTTGCCTCATATAATAATCTAAAGGATAACTTGAATAGTCCAACATTCAAAGTTTGCTTTGAAATAGACCTAAACATGATAAAAGCACTCAATGAAAGACTAAAGGTTTTGATTGAGTACTGCATCTGTGCGAGTGTAAAACTACCAATGACATCCGATGAAATGATCATGATTCAGTCACTTGATCGTGTCATACAGTGTGGATACAACCTTCTTTCACAAACTCCACCATTTTCGTGAAAAAATCTGGAATACCCATTTTTCTGAGCCAGCAATTACTTGGCTGGCTCAAGTTTAATCCCCACCTCAGTCGAAAAAACCGTACGGGTCCATTCCATTATTCCGAATAGTATGTCATTGCGTTCGTGAAGCTTTTACATGTGACATGGAGTACGCATCATGCGCTGAAGCCCTTTCACTTCAAGCTTTGTCACCAGATAGCACAAATGCCTGACACCACAGAGCGTCCGGCAAGATATTTCTCTATTAAGATCAGTCACTTAGCAGCTAACGTGAGGGGTAACCCAGATAGTTATCCGCCTTATTGCACAGCAGACCGAACGTGAATCAACTTTACCCATACAATAATCCCCCGCTAACGGGGGATTTTTATTTCTATCGGTTATCTCAGCTCAGCAGCTTAACCCACCAAAAACGCCCTTAACCGGGCAAACTCTGCTGGCAGGTTATGAGAGAGCAGCGGCAGCTCGGCGTGCTTGGCCAGCGGGCCGGGCAGCGGTACATCGAGATTGAGGATCTCGTCCACCGACTCCTTGAACTTGGCGGGATGAGCGGTGCAGAGGAACACCCCTACCTCGTCCTCGGCCAGCTGTTCACCCAGCAGATCCCAGGCAATGGCGCCGTGGGGCTCGCACAGGTAATCCAGCTGATGCAGCCGTTTCAACGCATCGCGGGTCTGGGCGTCGTCACGCATGCCGGAGCCTAAGGTCTCCAGCGCCCAGCCCTTGCGACGGCAGAGCTCTTCTACTCGCGGCCAGTTGTTGGGGCGGCTGACATCCATGGCGTTCGACAGGGTGGCCACTGTCTGGTGCGGCTCCCACTGACCGGTTTTCAGATAGCGCGGCACGGTATCGTTGGCGTTGGTGGCGGCGATAAAGCGCTTCACCGGCAGCCCCAGCGCCTTGGCGATAAGGCCCGCAGTGAGGTTGCCAAAGTTGCCGGACGGCACGCTGATCACCGCCTTGGCGCGGTCGGCTTTCGGCAGCTGGGCTACAGCTTCGAAGTAGTAGCAAACCTGTGCCAGCAGGCGGCTGATATTGATGGAGTTGGCGGAGTTCAGACCAATGGCCTTTTTCAGCGCCTCGTCGTCAAAGGCCTGTTTTACCAGCGCCTGACAGGCATCGAAGTCGCCGTCGATGGCGATGGTGCGGATATTGCCGCCGAGGGTGCAGAAGAGCTTCTCCTGCAAGGGGCTGATCTTGCCCTTCGGGTAGAGGATCACCACCTCGATCCCCTCCAGCCCGTAGAAGGCGTGGGCCACGGCGGCGCCGGTGTCGCCGGAGGTGGCGGTAAGGATAGTAATTTTGTCGTTGGTTCTAAAGGCCGCGAGACACTGGGCCATAAAGCGGCCGCCGAAATCCTTGAATGCCAGGGTCGGGCCGTGGAACAGCTCGAGGGCATAAGTGCCGTCTTTGAGTTTCACCAGCGGCGCCGGGAAGGTGAAGGCGGCGTTGACAAGCTCGCTCACCTTGGCGGCGGGGACTTCGTCCCCCAGCAGGTGGCTCAGGATGCGGGCAGAGCGTTCGGCCAGCGGCAGATCGAGCAGGGCATCCACATCGGCGAGCGGTTCGAGTTGTTCGGGGAAGAAGAGCCCCTGTTCGCGACCCAAGCCCTGACGCACCGCCTGCGCAAAGCTCACCTGTTCGCTGTTGTCCTTGATGTTGTAGAGATTCATAGCTCGCTTCCTGTTACCCGTGCCCCGGCCATGTCCAGTTTGCAGACCCGGGCAAATCCATCTTCGTTCTGCACGAAATGTGCTTCCATCCAATCTTTCATTCGCTCGGCCTGGGCCAGATCCTTCATCACCACAAACACGGTGGGACCGGAGCCGGAGATGCCAGTGGCGAGCGCCCCGTTCTGGGCCGCCTGCGCCCGCACCTCGGCAAAGCCTTCAATCAGCGCCGCGCGGTAGGGCTCGGCAATCACGTCTTTCAAGACGCTCGCGGCCAGCCCCTCCTGCCCGGTGTAGCTGGCGTGGACAAAGGCAGCCAGACGGCGGCCATAGGTGAGGCAATCCTGACGGCGATATTGGGCCGGCAGAATGGCGCGGGCGGCAGCGGTCGAAACCACGGTACCCGGGTAGCAGACCACCCAGTACCACTGATCGAACACCGGAATACCCTGACTGATAACGCCGTGCTCTTCCAGCACCAGCTGCATGCCGCCAAGATAACAGGGGGCGACGTTGTCGTAATGAACGGAGCCGGAGATCTTGCCTTCCATCTCCCCCATCAGCAGCAGCATGTCGTGCTCATTGAGCGGCGCGCCGTGAAAGGCGTTGAGCCCTTCAAGGGCCGCCACCACGCTGCAGGCGCTGGAACCCAGACCCGAGCCGACCGGCAGGTTCTTCTCCAGCACCATTTCGAGCGGCTTGAGTTTCAGGCCGCGCTTTTCCAGCGCCTCGCCATAGGCCACCCAGCAGTCATGGAGGATATTCTTTTTCGGATCGTCCGGTAGCTTGTGGGCGTAGCGGCCCACGGATGAGAGGGCAAAAGGCACGTCAGCCGCTTTTACCTGCACCCGATCGCCCAAGAGGGAGCCATCCACGGGGGCGAGCGCCGCCCCCAGTACATCGAATCCCACGCTCAGGTTGGCGCTGGAGGCGGGTGCATAGGCGACTACGCTGCCGCCTTCAGTCATATAAGAGGGGTACATGTCTGAACTCATGCTTACAACTCCTGCTTCCAGTTCTGGGTGCGCAGCACGTCGGCAAAGACGCCCGCCGCAGTCACTTCGGTACCGGCGCCATAGCCGCGCAGCACCAGCGGGATCGGCTGGTAGTAGGTGGAGAAGAAGGCGAGCGCGTTCTCCCCCTCTTTGACCTTGAACAGCGGCTCGTCGCCACCGACCGCCTTGATGGCGACCTTGCACTTGCCACCTTCAATGGAGCCTACATAGCGCAGCACCTTGCCTTCACGCTGGGCGGCGGCGAACTGGTCGCGGAACCAGCCGTCGGCTTCGGGCAGACGGGCCATAAAGGCTTCTACATCGCCGCTCACATCAAAGCCGGGTGGCAGCGCCTGCTCCACCTCGACATCGGAGAGCTCCAGCGCCATGCCGGCTTCGCGAGCCAGAATGAGCAGCTTGCGCGCCACATCCATGCCGTTGAGATCGTCGCGGGGATCCGGCTCGGTAAAGCCGTTGCTGCGAGCAATCTTGGTGGCTTCAGAGAACGCCATCCCTTCATCCAGCTTGCCGAAGATAAAGGAGAGTGAACCGGACAGAATGCCGTCGAAGGCGCGCAGCTTGTCACCGGCCTTGATAAGGTTCTGCAGGTTCTCGATAACCGGCAGACCGGCGCCGACGTTGGTTTCATAGAGGAACTTGCGGCGAGTCTGGCGAGCGGTGCGGCGCAGCGCCTTGTAGTAATCGAGCGAGCCGGTGTTGGCCTTCTTGTTCGGGGTAACCACATGGAAACCGGCGGCCAAGAAGTCGGCATACTGGACGGCCACCGCCTCGGAGGAGGTGCAGTCGACGATCACCGGGTTGATGATGTGGCTATCTTCCACCAGCTTTTTCACCCCTTCCAGCGAGAAGCTGTCGCGGGCTTCCACCAGCTGTTCGCGCCAGTTGGCGAGGTTGAGGCCATCCTTGTTGACCGCCATCTGGCGGCTGTTGGCGATGCCGACCACGCGAAGGCCAGTGCCCTGCTCGGCCAGTACCGGCTGCTGGCGGGCGATCTGATCCACCAGCGCGGCGCCGACGCCACCGACCCCGACCACAAAGAGATCGATAAACTGCTGGCTGCCAAAGAAGTTCTGGTGACACGCCTTGATCGCTTCCGCCACCTTGCGATCCCGCACCACCGCCGAGATGGAGCGCTCGCTCGACCCCTGCGCAATGGCGACGATATTGATGGAGGCTTGCGCCAGCGAGGTGAAGAAGCGGGCCGCCATCCCCTTGCTGGTGCGCATGCCGTCACCGATCAGGGAGATGATCGCCAGATCGCTGATGATATCCAACGGCTCCAGCAGCTGGTTTTTGAATTCGAGCTCGAACTCGCGCTCCAGCACCTTGCGGGTCTTCTCACTGTCGTAGCTGTGGATACAGAAGCTGACGCTGTACTCGGAAGAGGACTGGGTGATCAGCACGATACTGACCCCGGCGCGGGAGACGGCGGAGAAGATGCGACCGGCCATGCCGACCATCCCCTTCATGCCGGGGCCAGAGACGTTGAACATGCACATGCCGGAGAGATCCGAGATGGCCTTCACTTTCAGGTCATCGTCGCCGCTCTCGGGGCCGATCAGGGTGCCCGGCCCCTGCGGGTTGAAGCTGTTCTTGATGAGGCAGGGAATATGGAACTGGGCCACCGGCGCGATGGTTTTCGGGTGCAGCACCTTGGCGCCGAAGTAGGAGAGCTCCATCGCCTCCTTGTAGGAGAGGGTTTTCAGCAGGTAGGCATCCGGCACCAGACGGGGATCGCAGCTGTAGCAACCCTCGACGTCAGTCCAGATCTCGCAGCACTCGGCATCGACACAGGCAGCCAGCACGGCTGCCGAGTAATCAGATCCGTTGCGGCCCAGCAGCACGGTTTCACCCTTGTCGCTGCCACCGGTAAAGCCCGGCATCAGGTAGAGGCAATCGCTACGCAGCCCCTTGGCGGCAAAACGCAGGCGGGAGGCTTCAATATCGACATGAGCTTCCAGATAACCGCCGTCGGTCACCAGCAGCTCTTCCGGTACGATCAGCTCCAGATCCAGACCTCGCACCCGCAGCAGCTCGTGCATAAAGGCGATGGAGAGGTTCTCGCCACGGCTCAGAATGCGCGCCTGCACGTTGTCCGGGCAGAGGCCCAGCAGACGGATGCCCTGCATCAGCCGCTCCACCTGATCCAGTTCGCTGGTGAGACGGGCCAGCAGCGCCTTGTCATCGAGCGCCGGATAGGCCGCCTTCAACCCGGCCAGCAGGCGGGAGAAGATGCCGTTGACTTCAAACAGGGTGGAACTGGCATCCATGCCGCGGCTGGTCTGCTCCACCAGCGCCACCAGATGATTGGTCACCTTGGCAGGTGCAGAGAGCACCAGGGCTACCTGAGATTGGCCGTGGGTGTTGACCGCGATATCGGCCACCCGTAAAAAACGCTCTGCATCGGCCAGTGAAGACCCGCCAAATTTCAACACTCTCATCGCTTTCTCTCCCTGTAAATCTATGAAATTCAATCTAAAAACCAATCCAACAAAAAGGCCCGTACTGGGTGGGTACGGGCCTTTTCTGATTTCTGTGCTTGTTCGTCAGCGCATCAACCGGCCCCAGTGCCACCTGTGGTGGTACCGGTAATAATGGTGGTGGTGATGACGTTGGTGAATAACTGCATGACGAACACTCGTTGACGAAGCTGGCTTTTAGCAATACCGCGGCGGGCGATGGGCTGTCAACTTAAACCTCTTTGCCAAGTTTGCGCGCAAGGTCTTTGCAGAGCAGGTGGAGCATGTTCAAATCCCGCTGCGGCAGCATGGGCACCCGGTCCATCACCCATTGATGCAGTTTTTCATCCTGCGAAACTCCGAGTTCACCCAGCAATTCTGCTGTTTTGCTTTTCAGCACCCGAACCTGCCCGGCGTTATCAAAATTTTCTGCTACCGCAGAGGCGCCGTCGGCGTTCAGCTCATCCATCAGCTGGCTCATCTCGTAGGCGTAGAGCATGATCGCCTGCCCCAGATTAAGGGAGGGGTAGCTCACCTTGAGGGGCAGATAGCTGATGAGATCGACCTCGGCCAGCTGCTCGTTGGAGAGCCCCGACTCTTCGCAGCCAAAGACGATGGCCACCTTGTTGAGTGAAGGCTTGCTGCGGATCTGCTCGCGGATCTCCCCCGGGGTGAGGTAGTGCTGGTAGCGACCGCGCTCACGGGCGGTGGTGGCGATCACCAGATCCATGTCCGCCAGCGCCTCGGGCAAAGTCTCGAACGCTTCGGCCTGAGTCAGGATCTCCTGGGCGCCGTGGGCCACCCAGCTCGCCTCCTCCTCTTCGTGTACCCGGCTCGCCACCAGTCGCATGGCATCGAATCCCATGGTTTTCATGGCGCGGGCCGCCGCCCCCACGTTCGCAGGACGGGCAGGTGCCACCAGGACAAAATAGAGCTTCATCGGGTTTCCTCACAGGCCGGACGGCCTCTCAAACAGACAGCAAACAGTCGCTAAACCATCACCAAAACAGGGGCGCAATCTACCGTTTATCCCCGAAAATTGCCACTTGAACAGACGTTTGAATGTTGCGATAGTGGCCAGACGTGTGAACAAATTACACCCAATCCTTCGCGCTATCGGCCCGACAGATCACAAGGAAGAGAGAGATGCAGCAGCCATTGGAACAGGCCGTCGCCGAGACTATCTTGCAACGCTTCGAGTCGTTTTACAGCCGGTTTCTCGAGATAACCCAGGGCAGCAAGAGCCGCTTCGAGAACAGTGACTGGCTGGGGGTGCAGCTCGCCGGGCGCGAGCGTATTCGCCTCTATGACCACCATGTGGGGGCTACCGCCAGCTCCATCCGCCAGATGATGGGGGAGCACCACGCCACCCAGGAGCTGCTCAAACGGGTCAAAAGTGCCTTCAGCGATCTGCTGCCCCGTTGTGACAACTTCGAGGTGGCGGAGTCCTTCTTCAACTCCGTCTATCGCCGGATCTTTCGCCATCGCAATATCCGTGACGAGAACCTCTATATCCACCCCTTTGTCAGCCGTGGCGAAAAACCGGACCTGAGCGCCCTGCTGCGGATCTATCGCACCGATCTCGCCCACTTGCCGCAGACCTTGAGCCAGCTTTTGGGGGATTACAGCTTCACCCTCCCCTACGAGGACAAGCAGCGGGATATTGTCGACATCCACCGCCATCTTGCGGAGAACGGCCCGCAAATACTCCATGATGAGCCGTTTGCCATCGAGCTGCTCAAAGAGGTGTTCTACCGCAACAAGGGGGCCTATCTGGTGGGGCTGATCCGGGTAAAAGATCAGGTCTTCCCCTTTATCCTGCCCCTGCTCAGCACTGGCCACAGCATCTATGTGGACACCGTCATCTTCGAGCCGGATCTCGCCTCCATCGTGTTTGGTTTCGCCCGCGCCTACTTTATGGTCTATGCCCGCGAACCGGCGCTGTTTGTCGCCTTCCTGCGCCAGATCATGCCCCACAAGCCCGATTACGAGATCTACAACGCCATCGGCTGCCAGAAGCATGGCAAGACCGAGCTCTATCGCCACTACCGCCACCATCTGGCCCAGAGTCGGGATCAGTTCATCATCGCTCCCGGCATCAAGGGGATGGTGATGAGCGTGTTCACCCTCCCCTCCTACGATGTGGTGTTCAAGGTGATAAAAGACGAGTTCACGCCCCCCAAGGATGTGAGCCACGAGCAGGTGAAGGCAAAATACCGGCTGGTTAAACAGCACGATCGGGTGGGTCGGATGGCCGATACCCAGGAGTTCACCAACTTCGAGTTTCCGCTGGACCGCATCTCGCCGGAGCTCCTTGCCGAGCTCAAGACGGTGGCGCCCTCGGCCCTCACCATCAGCGACGACAAGCTGGTGATCAAGCATCTCTATACCGAACGCAAGATGATCCCGCTCAACCTCTATCTGGACAAGGCGGACGAGCAGCAAACCCGCCTCGCGCTGGAGGAGTACGGCAACGCCATCAAGCAGCTGGCGGCGGCCAACATCTTCCCGGGGGACATGCTGTTCAAGAACTTCGGCGTCACCCGTCACGGCCGGGTGGTCTTCTACGACTACGACGAGATCTGCTACATGACGGAGTGCAACTTCCGCCAGATCCCGCCGCCGCGCTACCCCGAGGATGAGTGGAGCGCCGAACCCTGGTATTCGGTGGCCCCCAACGACATCTTCCCCGAGGAGTTCGCCACCTTCCTGCTGCAAAAGCCGCAGGTGCGCGAGATCATGTTGCAGCTGCACAAGGAGATGTTCGACGCCAACTACTGGAAGATGCTGCAGAGCAATATCAAGGTGGGGGTGTTCGAGGATGTCTATCCCTACCGGCGCAAGAAGCGCTTCAAGTACCAGCGCGGCGGCTGAGTCCGCCGAGCCCGCGCACATCGCAGCAACGAAAACGGGGTGGCCCAAGCCACCCCGTTTTGCTATCCGCTTTGAGGCCTTAACTGCCGCGACGGCGGATCACCCCCTCCTGCATGGTGCTCGCCACCAGCATGCCATCACGGGTAAAGAACTGGCCGCGCACCAGACCGCGACCGCTACTGGCGCTCGGGCTGTCTACCACGTAGAGCAGCCAGTCGTCGAAGCGAAAATCCCGGTGGAACCACATGGAGTGATCGATGGTCGCCACCTGCATATCCGGCTCCCAGTAGGACACCCCGTGCGGCTGCAGCGAGGTGAGCAGGAAGTTGAAGTCGGAGGCGTAGGCCAGCAGGTATTTGTGCACCCGCAGATCGTCCGGCATCTGGCCGTTGGCCTTGAACCAGACGTGGCGCACCGGGTCCTGCACCGTCGGCCGAATAGGGTCGACCAGGGTCACCGGGCGCATCTCGATGGGCTGCTCGCAGAGGATCTTGTCCCGCAGGGAAGCCGGGATCAGGTTCTCGTAGGGGCGCACCAGCTCCAGCTCACTCTTGAGCTCCTCCGGCGGGGTGATGCCGGTCGGCATCTGCGCCTGATGCTCGAAACCATCTGCCGGCACCTGAAACGAGGCGTTGAGATAGAAGATGGGCTTGCCGCCCTGAATCGCCTTGACCCGGCGGGTGGAGACGGTCTGGCCGTCACGGATATTCTCCACGTCATAGACGATGGGACGGGTCACATCCCCCGGACGCAGGAAGTAGGAGTGAAAACTGTGAACCTGACGGCCGGTCTCGACCGTCTGCTTGGCGGCTGACAAGGCCTGCCCCATTACCTGTCCGCCAAACACGGCCCGCAGACCGAGATCCTGGCTCTGGCCCCGAAACAGGCCCTCCTCGATTTTTTCCAGCGCCAGCAACGCCAGCAGCTCATCAAGTACCTTGCTCATCGTTCACTCCTCTATCAGAGCCGCACAGGCTAACAAGAGCTGATCCGGGGCGCAATCTTTTGGCTGGCAATCAAGGATTTCCGGATAGAAGAAAGGAGGCTCGATAGCCTCCTTTCTTCTATTCAACCAGACACGATAATTGTCAGTTATTTGAGAAAAATGCCTTGGTTATACCCATTTCCAATCCCCTCACTTCAGCCAGCCCTTTAAGACGACCAATACATGAGTATCCTGGATTTGTTTTCTTCTTCAGGTCATCAATCATCTGATGACCATGATCTGGCCGCATGGGGATAAGTCTATTATCACCATCTTTCAGTCGCCGTTGCTCTTCACGTACAATTTCCAATACCACATTATACATGTCGACATCACCATCAAGGTGAGCCGCTTCGTGGAATGTCTTCGGATTATCTTCCCGCTTGGTTGAACGCAAATGGGTGAAGTAAATACGATTCCCATAACGCTTGATCATATCAACCAGATCATTATCCCCACGCACACCATAAGAGCCGGTACACATGGTAATACCATTGGCCTGACTGGGAATTCGGTTAACCAGCCATGCGATATCCTCAATGGTAGAGACGATACGCGGCAACCCCAGGATCGGGCGGGGAGGATCATCCGGATGGACAGCTAAACGGACGCCTGACTCTTCACACACAGGTACGATTTCATCGAGAAAATAGGCCATGTGCTCCCGCAAACGGTCTTTGTCGATATCCTTGTATTTATCCAACTGCGCCTGAAATGCCTCCAGGGTATAACCCTCTTCAGCACCAGGTAAGCCGGCAATGATATTCCGGGTCAGAGTCTCTATTTGCTCCGGGCTCATTTCATTAAAGTAGCTGAATGCCTGTTGCTGCTCTTCCGGTGAATATTCCTGCAAGGCACCCGGGCGCTTGAGGATGTAGAGCTCAAAGGCGGCAAACGCAATATGGTCAAAACGCAGGGCTCGGGAGCCGTCCGGCATCTCGTATTCCAGATCGGTTCGGGTCCAGTCCAGCACTGGCATGAAGTTATAACAGATAGTATCAATACCACAGGCGGCCAGATTACGGATCGACTCTTTATAGTTGTCTATCCATTGCTGATACTGGCCAGAATGTGTCTTGATCTCTTCATGTACAGGTACACTTTCAACTACCGACCAGGTTAAGCCTTTTTCTTCAATTAATGCTTTGCGAGCGAGTATCTCGTCTTTATTCCAGATCTGACCATTTGGTATATGATGCAGGGCAGTCACAATGCCAGTTGCCCCCGCCTGTTTGATATCATTCAAGGTTACCGGGTCATTAGGCCCATACCAGCGCCATGTTTGTTCCATATACTCACCTATAATTTTATATGTGGCAACTCGATTTACTTTTAATAAAAAGCTAGATACACCATCAAAAAACTCAAACATCATTTACTATGAAATGTCATATCTTTTTGATGGAAATACTGGATAAGAGCTGAATAGATACCCATCAAAGTTTGGGTCATCACTATCAGAAAGCTCCATCAATCTGTTTTTTACGTTCTCAAGATGCTGCCACATTGCTTTTTTAGCTGCTTCCGGATCTTTTTTTATCATAGCCGATAGGATTGCTTGATGATCGACAAACCACTCTTGTCGATATGTCAAATCGGTAATTCTTGCATGCAGTTTTTTCCACATGGAATTGGTTTCACGAATATCCCACGACTGTTTAAACAACTCAACTAACACACTATTTTGAGTGGCCTCGGCAATAGCTAGATGAAATATATGATCACCTTCCTCCCCTTCACCTGAAATCAAATCTTGCCGCTCTATCTCCAACGCTTTGCGCATTTTAGATATGTCATGAGGTGTAGCCTGCAAAGCAGCAAACTCAGCGATATTACTTTCTAATAATTGTCTTGCTTGTAACATCTCAAATGGACCAGCGATACTTTGAGGCACATTTAGAGATTCATTATTTTTTGGCTGCGGCAACTGGATAACATAGACACCAGAACCTTTACGGACCTCAACCAAATTTTCCAACTCCAACATGATCAATGCTTCTCTAACCACCGTTCTACCAACGCCAAGTTGCTCAGCAATGTCACGTTCTGGTGGTAGACGATCACCAACCTGGTATTGTTCATCCAACAATTGATTACGGAGAAACTGCCCAACCTCTTGATATGGTCGTTTGATTTCAATAGTCATCAGAATAAAGCCCAGCGATAATAGATGTGATAGTAGCTATCATAGCAACCGTAACAAACTGGTCAACCAATTGTTCGAGTAAGGGATGGCTGGAACGTACCCATCCCCACTCATGATCATTTTGCGTTTTTAATTCGCTCCACCATCACATCTAATTCAGGATCGTTTTTCTGTATTTCAGCATATATTGGCTGAACAGCCTGCACGAAAGGTGCTTTATCCACATTGCTAAAAATTACCCCAGCTTTTTCTGCAACAGCTCGTTCCTTTTCCTCTGACTGTATCCATAGTTTTTTCATCAACTCAGAAGAGTTAGCAGCAGCCTTATATAAAACTTGTTGCTGCTCTGGAGTCAATTTATCTAGTGTCTTTGTCGAAACAACCAGCACATCAGGTACCATTGTGTGTTCATCAAGGCTGAAAAATTTTGCAACTTCACTGTGACGGCTCAAGCTAAATGATGGGATGTTGTTTTCTGCCGCATCAACAACACCTTGCTGCAATGCAGTGTACAACTCACCATACGCCAAGGGGGTTGGATTTCCGCCCAAGGCCTTTACCATAGCAATGGCTGATGGACTAGGCTGAACCCTTATCTTCATGCCCTTCAGGTCGCTTGGCGAAGTGATCGGTTTCTTGGCATATAGGCTACGAGCACCAGCATCATAATATGTCAAGCCAACGAAACCTGATGCCTTTGTAGAATTCAGTATTTCACGACCAATATCTCCCTCTTCGACCTTGAATAGATGCTCTTTATCTCGAAACAGATATGGCAGATTAAATACCGAATAAGCAGCCCCGAAAGACTCAAGCTCAGCTGCATTGCTCTTGACCATGTCAAGGGCACCATTTTGCATCAGCTCCATCGATTCACGTTGCGACCCTAACTGAGCATCTGGATAAATTCGGATCACCACCTCTCCGCTGGTTTTTTCGCGAACCTCTTTTGCCATATCAGACATTGCCTTGTGCACAGCATGATCACGGTTATGGTTGTGACTCAATTTCAAAGTGGTCACAGCCATAGCTTGTGATGGCCCAAACAAGAGCAGAGCTCCAATCACAGTACCGAGCAACGTTTTAGCAGCATTCATAGGTGACTCTCCCATTAGCCAGAGAGCAAACCTGTGTTTGCTCGCATATCTGACTGGTTGACCAAATAGTGGGTTTCAGGTTTATCGGAAGCGATGATGTCCCCTTACCTCGTGCCAAGTCAAAGGGAAAAGCCAAATTGGTCGACCAAGATCACAATACCAGCGAACAATTTGGTCGACCTGTTCATATGTGACCGCTATCACTAGTACGTAAATAGTCGCTTCCCTATACTGACACCGTCTTAATGGAATCTCTGGTCAACCAATTCTGGAGATCCCCCCCAAAAAGGACTGATAAGTAATGAAAAAATTTATCTTTCATCTAAATCAGACGCTCGCAATATTTACAATTTGCTTGTCTGTCTTTTTAGTTGTGTGTGTCGTGTGGCAAGTGTTGTCACGCTACATCTTTGCCACCCCTAGTACCATAACAGATGAGCTATCTCGCTATTTGTTCATGTGGGTCGCAATGATAGGGGCGGCCTATACCACAGGACAAAAAAGACATCTAGCAATTGACTTGCTCGTCATGAAGCTAAGTGGTAAACGAAAGATTTTGGCAGAGCTCTTCATTCAAATAGCGATCACTGCCTTTGCGGTTATTGTACTTATCTATGGCGGTTCAGTTCTAACTATCCAAACCTTAGCCGCAGGCCAGTTAACACCAGCTCTCGGTATCGAAATGGGGTATGTATATTTCTGCCTCCCCATCACCGGCATCTTGATGGTGATTTACTCAATACACTTCATGCTTTTACTTGTGACAAAAAAGCAAAATAGTTTCGATGTTGTTCCCGAACAATGTTAATCAGGATTAAGGTGTAATTTATGGACTGGCAAGTCATTCTCACTTTGTTTGGAAGTTTTGGAATATTATTGTTTATTGGTCTTCCGGTTTCATTTGCAATCGGATTGTCTTCATTACTTACCATCGCAATGGCATTACCACTTGATACGGCAATCACAGTCGTTGCGCAACGAATGGCTGTGGGAATGGATAACTTTGCTCTATTAGCGATCCCATTCTTTATTTTAGCTGGTAATATCATGAATCAGGGAGGTATCGCTGCACGACTAATCAACCTAGCGAAAGTTCTTGGGGGTCGCTTACCAGGTTCACTGGCACATGTGAACATAATGGCCAATATGCTTTTTGGTGCTATTTCAGGTTCTGCTGTTGCTTCTGCTGCCGCCGTTGGTGGCACTATGGCACCGATGCAGAAAAAAGAGGGATATGACCCTGCATTTTCTGCAGCCGCCAATATAAGCTCTTGTCCAAGCGGTTTACTGATTCCTCCCAGTAACACCCTAATTGTTTTTTCTTTAGTATCTGGGGGGACTTCTATTGCAGCATTATTCTTGGCTGGCTATATCCCAGGGATATTAATGGGATTGAGCCTAATGATCGTTGCAGGTATTATCGCCAAACGTAGAGGCTATCCAGTTTCCCCAAAACCAAGTTGTTCCCAAATATGGGATACTACAGTTAAAGCACTGCCTTCGTTACTACTCGTCATACTTATTATGGGTGGAATTATTGGTGGAATATTTACTGCGACAGAAGCATCCGCCATCGCAGTTATATACACGTTAGTCTTGGCTGTATTAATATACCGAGAGGTATCATTCAAACAGTTACCAAAAATAGTGCTCGAATCTGCGATTACAACCTCGATTGTACTATTGCTAGTCGGTGCATCCATGGGAATGTCTTGGGCAATGGCTAATGCTGACATCCCCTATATGATTTCGGATGCGTTATTGGCAGTTTCTGATAACCCCTTGGTACTTTTATTGATAATAAATATCATCTTGCTGATTGTGGGGATTTTTATGGATATGACTCCCGCAGTCCTCATCTTTACACCAATATTTCTACCTATTGCGCTAGATCTAGGAATTGATCCCGTCCACTTTGGCGTAATGATGACCTTTAATCTGGCGATAGGGATCTGTACCCCTCCAGTCGGAAGTGCACTTTTCGTAGGCTGCTCGGTTGCAAATATATCTATTGACCGAGTAATCAAACCATTACTGCCTTTTTACGCGGCCATGTTCATCTCACTGATGTTGGTCACATATATCCCGCAACTTAGCTTGTGGCTCCCTCAGATCTTGCTTGGCTACTGAGCAACAAGGATAACATACCAATGAATATTGCTAGCTGTGAGCTTCATACAAAAAAATTAAACACTATGTATCTACGTGGTGAACTAAAAAGCCGGATCGTCCACCTTGGCTTCGGCGCATTCCATCGAGCACATCAGGCACTGATCACGCACGAAATGCTGGCTAAACATGGCGGAGACTGGGGGATCTGCGAGGTCAACCTGTTCGGTGGAGAGGAGCTGATCCGATCGCTCAGAGCACAAGACCACCTCTACACCGTGCTGGAGAAGGGTGCCGAGAGCGTACAGCCCAAAGTGATTGGTTCTGTGGTGGAGTCACTGCACCCCACCTTTGACGGCATGTCCGCCATCCTCGAGAAGATGGCAGAACCGCAAGTCGCCATTGTATCGATGACGATCACTGAAAAAGGCTATTGCGCAGACCCTGCCACCGGGCAGTTCAACCCGCAGAATCCGTTGATCCAGCACGACTTGCAGCACCCTGATGCCCCCACTTCCGCCATCGGCTGCATCGTTGCCGCCCTGCGCCTGCGCAAAGAGCGTTGCCTCCCTCCCTTTACAGTCATGTCTTGCGACAACGTGCAGGAAAATGGTCATGTTGCACGTCAGTCCATTCTGGGATTTGCCGAACTGCTCGATGGAGAGCTGGCATCCTGGATCCGTGAGCAGGTCACCTTCCCTTGCACCATGGTCGACCGCATCGTACCTGCAGCCACCCCGGAGACGCTGGCCGAGATTGAGCAGGCAATTGGTGTGGCTGACCCCTGTGGTATTGCCTGCGAGCCATTCCGGCAATGGGTGATTGAAGATAATTTCGTCAATGGCCGACCAAACTGGGATCTGGCCGGTGCCGAATTTGTCAGCAATGTCGTGCCCTTTGAAGAGATGAAATTGCGCATGCTGAACGGCAGCCACTCATTTCTCGCCTATCTCGGCTACCTCGGCGGCTATGCCCATATCGCAGACACCATGACCAATCCGGCCTACCGCCAGGCAGCACTTGATCTGATGCTCAATGAACAGGCGCCAACCCTGAACATGCCTGTTGGAACTAATCTCGAGGGCTATGCCCAACAACTGATCACCCGTTTCACCAACCCCTCGCTCAAACACCAGACCTGGCAAATCGCCATGGATGGCAGTCAAAAGCTGCCACAACGCATGGTCGACTCCGTCCTCTTCCATCTGAAGAACGGCAGTGATTACCGGCATCTGGCATTGGGCATCGCCGGATGGATGCGTTATGTCAGCGGTGAGGGAGAAAACGGTGAGGTGATCGATGTCAGGGATCCCCTGCTACCCCGCTTCCAGGCGATCTATGCAGAGCACGGCCTCAGTTGCAACGTGGTCAAACCGTTGCTGGCCATTGAGGCCATCTTTGGCCCGGAACTGCCGCAACAGGGTGCTTTTGTCGATGCGGTCACTCGGGCCTATCAAGGACTGCTTGACCACGGCGCCCGTCGCTGCGTCGCTGCGCTCTAATCACCATATCTGGCAACGACCGGGCCAAGGGAGAAATGAATATGAAGTCTTTCCTGTGTAAGGATTTTCTGTTGAACAGCGATGCGGCACGTCATCTCTACCATGACTATGCCGCTGATATGCCTATCTATGACTACCACTGCCATCTCAATCCACAAGAGATAGCGGAAGATCGCCGATTCGATGATCTGGGCCAGATCTGGCTGGAGGGGGACCATTACAAATGGCGAGCCATGCGCAGCGCCGGTATCCCGGAGGCTCTGATCACCGGCAAAAACAGCAGCAGTCGTGACAAGTTCAATGCGTGGGCACAGACAGTCCCGCAAACGCTGGGTAACCCTCTCTATCACTGGACCCATCTAGAACTGCGCCGCCCCTTCGGTCTGGAGGGTATCACCCTGGCGCCAAACACCGCCGACAAGGTATGGGATCACTGCAACGAACTGCTCGCCACCCCGGCCTTCTCCGCCCGCGGGTTGATGCAGCAGATGAATGTCCGCATGGTCGGTACCACAGATGATCCGGTGGATTCACTTATCTATCATCGCCAGATTGCCGAGGACCCCGGTTTTGCTATCGAGGTGCTCCCCAGCTGGCGCCCCGACAAGGTATTCAAGATCGAGCAAGCCGGTTTTGCTGACTACATTGGGACATTGGGTGCCGCCGCCGATGTCGACATTACTACCTTTGCCGACTTGCTGACTGCGCTGGAACGGCGCCTTGAACACTTCGCCCGACATGGTTGCCGCGCAGCGGATCACGGTATCGAAGTGGTGCGTTATGCACCAGTTCCCTCCGATGCGACCCTGACTCAACTGCTCCAGCGCCGACTGGCCGGAGAGGTGCTGGACGAATCGCAGATTGCAGCCTTCTCCACTGCCGTTCAGGTATGGCTCGGCCGTCAATACGCCAAGCGAGGCTGGGTGATGCAGTTGCATCTGGGCGCTCAACGTAATAACAACAGCCGCATGTTCACCCTGCTTGGCGCAGACTGTGGCTTTGATTCTATCGGAGACAAGCCATTTGCCTGGGAGCTTGCTCATCTGCTGAATGAGATGGATCAAACCGATGAATTGCCCAAGACCATCCTCTATTGCCTCAACCCTCGTGATAACGAGGTGCTGGCAACCATGGCGGGCAACTTCCAGGGGGGAGGCATTGCAGGCAAGATCCAGTTCGGCTCAGGCTGGTGGTTCAACGATCAGAAAGATGGCATGCAGCGCCAGCTGGAGCAGCTCTCTCAACTCGGCCTGCTCAGCCAGTTTGTCGGCATGTTGACCGACTCCCGCAGCTTCCTCTCCTACACTCGCCACGAGTATTTCCGCCGTATTTTGTGCGACATGGTGGGGTGCTGGATCGAGCAGGGCGAAATCCCCAGTGATCTGCAGCTGTCCGGGAAAATGATCCAGGATATCTGCTATCACAATGCAGCCCGCTACTTTCAACTGCCAGGAGCCCGAGGATGAAACGGATTGCCCTGCTCGGGGAGTGCATGATTGAGCTCAATGGCACGCCTTTTGGCGACATGCAGCAGGCATTTGGGGGCGATACCCTCAATACCGCCATCTATCTCGCGCGAGCCTCCCACCCCACCGATATTCAGGTGAGTTATCTGACCGCCATGGGCCAAGACCCTCTCAGCCAGCAAATCATCGCGCGTTGGAAACAGGCCGGGATCGACACCAGCGCGGTGCTCATCGATCAACAGCGCCATCCCGGCCTCTATCTTATCCAGCTTGATGAGCACGGCGAGCGCACCTTCCTCTACTGGCGCAACGATTCGGCTGCCCGTTACCTGATGCAGCACCCGCAGTTGCCGCGGCTCAAGCAGGCCGTCAGCGACGTGGATGCGCTCTATCTCAGCGGTATTTCGCTGGCGATCCTACCCGCCGCAGATCGGCAAGCGCTGCTGCAGTGGCTGGCTGAGCTGCACCGGGCGGGCGTAGCGATCATCTTTGACAGCAACTATCGCCCCGCCTTGTGGCAGAGTCCGGCCGACGCCCGGGCCTGTTACCAGCAACTGCTGGCCATCACCGCGCTGGCTCTGGTCACCGACGACGATGAGCAGGCCCTGTGGGGGGACGAGGATGTGACCCAGACCCTGCAGCGCCTCAAGGCGGCCGGGGTGCAGCAGGCGGTGGTCAAACAGGGGGCGGCTGGTTGCTGTTACCAGGCCCTGCAAACCGGGGAACCCGCCATCACTATCCCTACCCAAGCGGTCAGCAAAGTAGTGGATACCACCTCGGCCGGTGACTCCTTCAATGCCGGTTTTCTGGCTGGCTACCTGCAAGGACGGGCGATCGACGAGTGTGCCCGCATGGGCCACCGACTGGCGGGGATCGTCATCCAGCACAAGGGGGCAATTATTGCGGAAAGTGCCACCCGCAGTGTCACCGACAGCTTCATCAAACCAGCATCACACTAAACGAGGTCAACTGAATGTCATCCATTACTGAACAACTGCAGGCGCTGAAAGTGATCCCGGTGATCGCCATCGAGCAGGCTGAAGATATCATTCCACTGGGGGCAGCCTTGGCCAATAACGGGCTGCCGGTTGCCGAGATCACCTTCCGCTCCGCCGCGGCTGTCGAAGCTATCCGTTTGCTGCGCAAGGCATATCCAGAGATGCTGATTGGCGCAGGCACCGTGCTCAACCGCGAGCAGGTGATCGCAGCCAAAGAGGCAGGGGCCACCTTTATCGTCTCCCCCGGCTTTAACCCGAACACCGTCAAGGCCTGTCAGGAGCTGAACATCCCGATCATCCCTGGAGTCAATAATCCCAGCACCATTGAAGCGGCGCTGGAGATGGGGCTGACGACGCTGAAGTTCTTCCCGGCCGAAGCATCAGGTGGTAGCGCGATGATCAAGGCGCTGCTGGCACCTTATACCCAGATCACGCTGATGCCCACCGGCGGGATCTCGACTCACAATATCAATGAATATCTGGCGATCCCGCGGGTCATTGCGTGTGGTGGTTCCTGGATGGTCGACAAGAAACTGATCGCAGAGAAACAGTGGGAAGAGATCGGCCGACTCACTCGTGAAGCAGTGGCACAGGTCCAATAATATTGCCGCTAGGCAACGCGCTGACAAAAAAGGCCCGCACCATCTGGTGCGGGCCTTTGCTTGGCCGACTGAGCACTTGAACAGCGCTCAGTACGCAACAGGCTATCGGCTTACTTGCTCCCGGTACCGGAGTTGCGGGTAGAGGCTTGCGGCTTGCGACGGGCGGTGGTGGCGCGGGCACGGGGCTCTTTGCCCTGCATCTCTTTGTGACGCTGTACGGCGCGACGGATCTGGGCGGCCTGCTTGTGACGGCTGGTTTTGCCATCCTGCTGCAGATCGACCTTGGATTCGGTCTCCGGCGGCAGGTTGACCAGACCGCGCAGGTAGTTCACTTCCGGCAATTTCAGCTCTTGCCAGCCGCCGCGCGGGATGCCGCGGTCCAGCTTGACGTCACCGTAGCGGATGCGCATCAGGCGGCTCACCTGCACTTCCTGAGATTCCCACAGGCGGCGCACTTCACGGTTGCGTCCTTCGGTCAGGGTGACGTTGAACCACTGGTTCAGACCCTCACCGCCAGCCGGTTTGATCTTGTTGAACTTGGCGGTGCCATCTTCCAGCTGCACGCCCTTGCGCAGACGCTGCAGCATGGCTTCGGTGATTTCGCCAAAGACACGTACCGCGTATTCCCGCTCCACTTCGTGGCTCGGGTGCATCAGGCGGTTGGCCAGCTCACCGTCGGTAGTGAACAGCAGCAGACCGGAGGTGTTGACGTCAAGGCGGCCGACCGCGATCCAGCGGGCACCTTCCATCTTGGGCAGACGATCAAACACGGTGGGACGACCTTCCGGATCGTGACGGGTACACATCTCCCCTTCCGGCTTGTGGTAAGCCAGTACGCGGCAGATCACTTCCTCTGCGGCACGGGTCTTGACCTGGTGACCATCCACCCGGATCACGGCGTTCACTTCGACGCGATCCCCCAGTGTGGCGACCTTGCCATCCACACTGACCCGACCTGCGGTGATCAGGGCCTCCATCTCACGACGGGAGCCGTGACCCGCGCGGGCCAACACTTTTTGCAGTTTTTCACTCATCGGGGTTACCTGATTGTTGATCGCTGCCCACAGGTAATAGGGGCAACGGGGTTAACTGTAACAAACGCCGGTTGGAGCACTCGCCACAGTTGAAAAATGTATATCTCGGTGACGTCGGCACGCTTGGGCGCCATTCACCGGGCATCGCTCTCCCCGTCCACCGCAGGGGGCAACAGGGGTTGCAGCTCCGGATCCAGCTCGGGGAGCTGCTCCAGACTCTGCAGATTAAAGTAATCCAGAAACTCTCTGGTGGTGGCGAGCAGCTCGGGGCGACCGGCTACCTCTTTGTGGCCTATGCTGCGCACCCAGCCACGCTCTTTCAGGGTATTCACTATCTGGCTCGACACCGCCACCCCGCGGATCGCTTCGATCTCGGCCCGGGTGATGGGTTGGCGATAGGCAATCAGGGTCAGCGTCTCCATCACGGCGCGCGAATAGCGCGGCGCCCGCTCGCTCCAGAGCCGCGAGAGCTCTTCGGCATACTCCTGACGCGCCTGAAAGCGCCAGCCGGAGGCGACCTCTTTGAGCTCGACGCCCCGCGAGCTGTAATCTTGCCTGATCTCGGCCAACAGTAGCTGAACATAGCGACTGGTCACCGGATAATCGGCCAGCACGCTGCTTTTCAGCTCGCTGACATTGAGCGGACGACCGGCCACAAACAGCGCAGCTTCGATCAGGGTCTTGAGTCGTTCAGTGGGCAGCGCCACGGTTGCCCTCCTCGCTCTGCTCGGCCAATGCGAAATGGATTGGTCCGAGTGGTTCTGCCTGCAGGATCCAGATCAGTTGCTCCTTGCACAGCTCCAGCAGGGCCAGAAACGTCACCAGTACCCCCATGCGCCCCTCTTCGGCGCGCAGCACCTGCTCAAGGCGCAGGGTCTGCCCCAGCGTGAGCATGGCAAGGATCTCCGCCATGCGCACCCGGGTCGGGATCTGTTCGCGGCGGATCTGGTGATGTTCGAAATGAGTCGCGCGTTTTACCACACTTTGCATGTAAAGGGCGAGCTCAACCAGCGAAACATCGGGCGCCAGTGGCTTGAGGGCGCCAAAATCGGGGGGCAGGGCAGCGGCGATATAAATCTCCCGCTCCACCCGTGGCAGCTCATTGACCCTCTCTGCACCTACCTTGTAACGCTCATACTCCTGCAGGCGGCGGATCAGGGTCACCCGCGGGTCTTCCCCCTCATCTTCATCTTCCAGCTCCGGTGCCTTCGGCAGAAGTAGACGGGATTTTATCTCCGCCAGCCAGGCCGCCATCAGCAGATATTCGGCCGCCAGCTCAAGGTTGAGCCCCTGCATCAGCTCCACATACTCCATGTACTGGGCGGTGATCTGCAGGATCGGCAGGTTGAGGATATCGAGCTGCTGGCGCCGGATCAGATAGAGCAGCAGATCCAGCGGTCCCTCGAAGGTATCGAGGAACACCTCCAGCGCATCGGGCGGGATGAACAGGTCCTGGGGCAGCTCGTGATAGGGCTGCCCCAGGACTTTCGCGATGGGTAGCGCGGCGCCAGTCCCCGTCTCGGCGGAAGGAACAGTCACCGGTTCAGCGACATCACTCAAACGGGGTCGGGTCTCCGGCACCGCGACGACGCAATACCGGCTCGTCGTCAGAGAAATCGACCACTGTGGTGGGCTGCTCGCCCAGATAACCGCCGTTGACCACCAGATCGATCTGCTTGCCCAGTTTGTCGAAGATCTCTTCCGGATCGAACTCGGCCATCTCGGAGTCCGGCAGGATCAGAGTGGTGGAGAGCAGCGGCTCGCCGAGGGCTTCCAGCAGTGCCTGGGCAATCTTGTTGTCCGGTACCCGGATGCCGATGCTCTTCTTCTTCTCGTTCATCAGACGGCGCGGCACCTCTTTGGTCGCCTTGAAGATGAAGGTGTAGGCGCCCGGGGTATTGTTCTTGATCAGGCGAAACGCGCTGTTGTCGACCTTGGCGTAGGTGGAGATCTCGGAGAGATCGCGACACACCAGAGTGAAGTCGTGGTTGGCGTCGAGGCGACGGATGCGGCAGATGCGCTCCAGCGCCCCTTTGTCACCCATCTGGCAACCCAGCGCATAACCGGAGTCTGTCGGATAGACGATGACGCCGCCGTTCTGGATGATCTGTACCGCCTGACCGATCAGTCGGGCTTGGGGATTTTCCGGATGTACGTAAAAATGCTGACTCATAGCTTGTTCTCGCAATGGGGGCAGCAATACCTGCCCGCTCGTATGGTCACGGGCCAAAGACCCATGACACTACCTTAACCTGTTTGTGGCTGCTTCGCTGACGCCGTTACCGACTCGCCAGCAGCTCGGCATGTTGCTCGGTGGTGAGCCCAAAGTGATTTGGATAGGCCAGCCAGACGGGCATCCCCTCTTTGGGCAGCCAGAGATGGCGGCCCAGCTCGGTCCAGTTGGAGGGGAAGTGAAAATCCGATCCCACCGAGATATAGAGGTCGTGATCCTTGGCCCACTGGCCCAGATTGGCCCGCTCCTGCGGGCTCTGCTGGGGCAATGACACCTCCATGGCATCGCCACCGGCCGCCTTGAAGGCCACCAGCAGCCGCTTGATCCACTTGGCGGTGAGATCGTAACGGCTGGGGTGGGCCAGCACCGCCAGCCCACCGGCGGCGTGAATGGCCGCGATGGCTTCGCTCATCTCGGGCCACTCGGCCGGGGCATACCCTTTATTGCCACGGCTCAGGTACTTTTTGAATACCTTCTGCATGTTGTCGGCCACCCCGCGCGCCACCAGCACCCGGGCAAAGTGGGCGCGGGTCACGGCGGCATCACCAGCCAATGCCTTGGCCTCTTCATAGGTGCCGGGGATGAGACACTTCTCCAGACGACGCCCTATTTCCAGCGCGCGCGCTTCGCGGCGGGCCAGCTGACCGGCCAGAAAGTCGGTCAGCTGCGGATTTTTTTCATCCACCCCCAGCGCCACGATATGAATTTCGTGATGCTCCCAGCCGGTGGAGATCTCGACCCCGCTCACCAGTCGCAGCGGCAGTTGCTCGGCTTCGATGGTGCGGCGCACCTCATCAAGCCCGGCGAGGGTATCGTGGTCAGTAACTGCTAACACCTCGACCTGTTTTTCGGCAGCGCGGCGCACCAGTTCGGCGGGGCTCAGCACCCCGTCGGAGGCAGTGGAATGGCAGTGAAGATCGAATCTCATCAGGTTATTCCGCTCTCGTGGTCAGGTCACCATTCATGGCAAATCGGTGAAAGAAGGCTAAAAAGCGACTTGACTTGGCCGCGGCTTTATCGTTTTCTGTAGGCACTTCATTGCAAACATCTTTTTACAGGACTTTATCATGCAAACGACTTCCATCCTGACCATCTGGTGGTGGCACACTCCCTGACATGCGGGCGTGTGGTCGTTGCTGTACCTGTAATCTGACAGCAAATTAAGAACCCAAAGAAAAAGCCCGCTGACCCCAGCGGGCTTTTTTATTATCCGGCAAATGGACCTGTGATGAAACCGAGAATTCAGACAAGCAAGCTGACCTGGCGATGGCGCCCCTGAACCAGCCACCCCGGACCAATTAAATTTTCAAGGAATTCAAAGTCATGAACATCGGTAACACGCATCACACGCAAGGGAACGCACTATGACAGCCACACATCGCCTTCCTCTGGGTGAATTCGATACCCTCAAACTCAACGCCCCCTATGTGGCCGATCCGCTGGCGCTCTATACCCGCCTCTGTCAGGGTCGCCCCAACAACCTGCTGCTGGAATCGGTGGAGATCGACTCCAAGGCAGGTAAACAGAGCCTGCTGCTGGTCGATGCCTGCCTGCGCATCGAGTGCCGTGGTCGCACCGTGCGGGTGCGCAGCCTGAACGACAACGGCGCCCAGTTGCAAAGCCTGCTGGCCGAGCGGCTGCCTGCGGTGGTGGCTCGTTCGCTGGTAGATGGCGAGCTGCAACTCGACTTCCCGGCCTCCGATCGGGAGCTGGACGAAGATTCCCGCCTCAAGGGGAGCAGCGTGCTGGACGTGCTGCGCACCCTGCAACGGGAGCTCGATTGCCAGCTCGGCAAAGAAGCGCTCTTTATGGCGGGCAGCTTTGCCTATGACCTGATCGCCTCATTTGAAGATCTGCCTGAAGTGCCGGAGGGGAGCAACAGCTGCCCCGACTACTGCTTCTACGTGGCCGAGACCCTGATCACCATCGATCATATCGAACGCACCACTCAACTGCTGGCCTGCATCTTTGGCGGTGATTGCGACGAAAGCCAGGTGGAAGACAGATACACCCGCCTGACCGAACGGCTCACCGACTTCAAACAGATTTGCCAGCAACCCCTCTGCGCCGAGCTGACCACCCAGCCCCTGACCGGCGGCATGAGCGTGGACAAGAGCGACAAACAGTTCTGCGCCGAGGTGGAGAAGCTCAAGGGCTTTATCCGCCGTGGCGACATCTTCCAGGTGGTGCCGTCCCGCTGCTTCTCCCTGCCCTGCCCGAGCCCCCTGGCCGCCTATCGCCGCCTCAAGCAGACCAATCCCAGCCCCTACATGTTCTACGTGCAGGATGAGGGCTTCACCCTGTTTGGCGCCTCGCCGGAGAGCGCGGTGAAATTCTGCGCCGCCAGCCGCGACGTGGAGATGTACCCCATCGCCGGTACCCGCCGCCGCGGCTTCAACCCGGATGGCAGCATCAACCGGGATCTCGACGGCCGTATCGAGCTGGAGCTGCGTCAGGACGAGAAAGAGGTGGCCGAACACCTGATGCTGGTGGATCTGGGCCGCAACGACATCGCCCGCATCTCGGAGCCGGGTACCCGCTACGTCAAGGAGCTGCTGAAAGTGGATCGCTACAGCCACGTGATGCATCTGGTCTCCAAGGTGGTCGGCACCTTGCGCGCCGACCTGGACGCCCTGCACGCCTATCAGGCCTGCATGAATATGGGCACCCTCACCGGTGCCCCCAAGATCCGCGCCAGCGAGCTTATTCGCATGGTGGAAGGCAAGCGCCGCGGCAGCTACGGCGGCGCGGTCGGCTACATCAACGGCGCCGGCGAGATGGATACCTGCATCGTCATCCGCTCGGCGTTTGTCAAAGATGGCGTGGCCCATGTGCAGGCCGGTGCCGGGGTGGTCTACGACTCCAAACCGCAAGCCGAAGCGGACGAGACCCGCGCCAAGGCGGCGGCCGTGCTGGCCGCCATCGCAGCCAGCCATGGCACCTCTCTGCAAGCCCTGAGCGCCCAGCAGGAGCAACATAAGGACGTGAGCCAATGAGTACCGGATCAACAGCCACTAACATCTTCCTGCTCGATAACTTCGATTCATTTACCTACAACCTCGTCGACCAGTTCCGCTCCCTCGGCTATCCGGTGCGGATCTACCGCAACAGCCTGCCGGCCAGCCGCATCATGAGCGAGATCGCCGCCTGCGAAGGAGACGCCGTGCTGGTGCTCTCGCCGGGACCGGGCGCCCCCCACGAAGCGGGTTGCCTGATAGACCTCATCAAGCTGGCCCGTGGTCAGGTGCCCATCCTCGGTATCTGCCTCGGCCATCAGGCCCTGTGCGAAGCCTACGGTGGCACCGTCGGCGCGGCAGGCGAAATTGTCCACGGCAAGCGTTCGCTGATTGAGCACAACGGCCACGGCGCCTTCGCGGGGCTGCAAAGCCCCTTGCCGGTAGCCCGTTACCACTCGCTGGTCGCCACCTATGTACCGGAAGAGCTGACTGTGATTGCCCACTATCAGGGGATGCCCATGGCCATCGAGCAGCAGGATGAGCGGGTACTGGGCTTCCAGTTCCACCCGGAATCCATCATGACCTCGGAAGGGGCCCGTCTGCTGACTCAGGCGCTCGCCCATATCACCCGTCCAGAAAGCAGCGTGCGTTAAGGTAAGGAGACCAACATGCATCAACATCTCAACACCCTCTATCAGGGTCAGTCTCTGAGCCGTGAAAGTACCCGCGACGCCTTCGGTCAGGTGGTACGTGGCGAAGTGGATCCCATCGTGCTCGCAAGTCTCTTGACCGCCCTCAAGATCAAGGGAGAGACCCCGGAGGAGATCGCCGGCGCCGCCGAGGCGCTGCTGGCAGAAGCACGCGACTTCCCGCGTCCGGACTATGCCTTCTGCGACATCGTTGGCACCGGTGGCGATGGCCTCAACACCATCAACGTCTCCACCACTTCGGCACTAGTCGCCGCCGCCTGCGGCCTGAAAGTGGCCAAGCACGGCAACCGCTCGGTTTCGAGCAAGTCGGGTTCGAGCGATCTGCTGGACAAAATGGGCATCAAGCTCGACATGAGCCCGGCGCAGGCGCGCCGCTGCCTCGATGAGCTCGGCATCTGCTTCCTGTTCGCCCCCCAGTACCACGCCGGGGTGCGCCACGCCATGCCGGTGCGTCAGGCCCTCAAGACCCGCACCCTGTTCAACGTGCTGGGGCCGCTTATCAACCCCGCTCGCCCCACCTATCAGCTGATGGGGGTCTATGCCCCCGAGCTGGTGCGTCCCATCGCAGAAACCCTGCTGGCACTGGGACTGAAAACCGGTATGGTGGTTCACGGCGCCGGGCTCGATGAGATTGCCATCCACGGCCCGACCCAGGTGGCCCAGATCCGTGACGGCGAGATCCGCGAGTTTCTGATCACCCCGGCTGACTTTGGCCTCGAGACCTATCCGGTCAGCGCCATTCAGGGTGGGGAACCGGAAGAGAACCGCGCCATCACCGCCGCCATTCTGGAAGGGCGTGGCACCCCGGCCCACAACGCCGCCATCGCCGCCAATGTGGCGCCGCTGCTGCTGATGGCGGGCAAGGCGACCGATCTCAAGAGCGCGGCGGCAGAGGTACTGGCGGTGCTGGCGAGCGGCAAGGCAGCGGAGCTCGCCGCCCGGCTCGCCACTTTGAGCCATCAGGAAGCGGGCCATCAGGAGGCATGATGTCATCCACCACATTGCATAACAGTCATTCAGAACGCCCGCAGGGCAAGAGCCAGTTTCGCAAGGATAACGAGATGTCAGACCTTATTGCCCCCCATGCTTTTCTGAACATGGCCTCCATCAGCCAGACCATTCTCGGCAAGATCGTGGCGGCCAAGCAGGAGTGGGTTGCCGCCCGCAAGCTGGCCCAACCGCTAGAGAGCTTCCAGAACGCGCTGACCCCAAGCGATCGGGATTTCGTCGGGGCACTCAAGGCTGGCTCCACCCGCTTTATTCTGGAGTGCAAGAAGGCTTCCCCCTCCAAAGGCTTGATCCGCGACGATTTCAGCCCGGAGGCGATCGCCGACATCTATGGCAAATACGCAACCGCCATCTCGGTGCTGACCGACGAGAAGTTCTTTCAGGGGGATTTCGCCTTCCTGCCGCGGGTGCGTAGCCGCGTCAGCCAGTCGGTGCTCTGCAAGGATTTCATGATTGACCCCTATCAGGTCTATCTGGCCCGCCACTATCAGGCAGACGCCATCCTGCTGATGCTCTCCGTGCTCACCGACGAGGGCTATCGCGCCCTGTTCGCGGTGGCCAAGGAGCTGGGCCTTGGCGTGCTCACCGAGGTAAGCAACGAGGAGGAGCTGACCCGCGCCATCGCGCTGGGGGCACCGGTCATCGGCATCAACAACCGGGATCTGCGCGACTTGAGCGTCGATCTCAACCGCACCAAACAGCTGGCCAAAGACATTCCAAACGATCGGGTAGTGATCAGCGAGTCCGGCATCAACCACCGCGCCCAAGTGGCGGACCTGCGCCACTACGCCAAGGGCTTTCTGGTGGGCTCATCCCTGATGGCCGAGCCGGATCTGGAAGCCGCAGTGCGCAAGCTGGTACTGGGCCAGAACAAGGTGTGCGGCCTGACTCGCGCCGAGGACGCTGCCGCCGCCCATCAGGCGGGCGCGGTGTTCGGGGGTCTTATCTTTGTGGCGAAAAGTCCGCGCTATGTGGACATTCCCGCCGCCCGCGCCGTGATGGCAGGTGCGCCGCTTAGCTTTGTCGGAGTATTTCGCAACGCCCAGCCCGCCACCATCGCCAAGACGGTGGATGCGCTGGAGCTAGCCGCAGTCCAGCTGCACGGGGATGAGGATGCTGCCTATATCGAGGAACTGAGGCCGCTGCTGCCCGCTGGCTGCCAGATCTGGAAAGCAATTGGCATCACAAGCGGCGAGCCGCTGCCCGACCTCGACTACCCGGCCGATCGGCTGCTGCTCGATACGAAAGTGGGCAGCCAGAGCGGCGGCACCGGTCAGGCGTTCGACTGGGCCCTGTTGGCAAATCTCGATAAAGCCAAGTTGATGCTGGCGGGCGGCCTTAATCCCGACAACGCCCTGCAGGCGGCGCAAGTGGGCTGCCTCGGCCTTGATTTCAACTCCGGGGTGGAGAGTGCCCCGGGCCAGAAGGATGCGCACAAGATTGCAGCCGCCTTCGGCGCACTGCGCAACCTGTAACGCAACCCTTTTTGATGTTTCGATTTAGCTAATACAAGGAAGAAGCCATGACCCTGCTCAACCCGTTTTTCGGTGAATTTGGCGGTATGTATGTACCCCAAATCCTTATCCCGGCCCTGCTCCAGCTGGAGAAAGCCTTTGTCGACGCCAAGGATGACCCGGCCTTTATCGCCGAGTTTCAGTCCCTGCTGACCGAGTATGCCGGTCGCCCGACGCCGCTCACCCTGACCCGCAATCTGACCAAGGGCACCAAGACCCGCCTCTATCTCAAGCGTGAAGATCTGCTGCACGGCGGCGCCCACAAGACCAACCAGGTGCTGGGTCAGGCGCTGCTCGCCAAGCGGATGGGCAAGAGCGAGATCATCGCCGAGACCGGCGCCGGTCAGCACGGCGTCGCCACTGCGCTGGCCTGCGCCCTGCTCGGCCTCAAGTGCCGGGTTTATATGGGTGCCAAGGATTGCGAGCGCCAGAAGCCCAACGTCTTTCGCATGAAGCTGATGGGCGCCACCGTCATCCCGGTGCACTCCGGCTCCAGCACCCTGAAAGATGCCTGCAACGAGGCGCTGCGCGACTGGGCCGCCAACTACGAGTCGGCCCACTACCTGCTCGGCACCGCCGCGGGCCCGCACCCCTTCCCCACTATCGTGCGGGAGTTCCAGAAAATGATCGGCGAAGAGGCCAAGGCCCAGTGCTTCGAGAAGGAAGAGCGACTGCCCGATGCGGTAATCGCCTGCGTCGGCGGCGGGTCGAACGCCATCGGCATGTTTGCCGACTTTATCGATGAGCCGTCGGTGCGCCTGATCGGCGTCGAGCCGGGTGGTCACGGCATCGAGAGCGGCGAGCACGGTGCGCCGCTCGGTCACGGCAGCAAGGGGGTCTTCTTTGGCATGCACTCCTACCTGATGCAAGACAATCAGGGCCAAATTCAGGAGTCCTACTCCGTCTCGGCGGGGCTCGACTTCCCCTCCGTCGGCCCGCAGCACGCCCACCTGGCCGCCATCGGCCGCGCCGAGTACCCCTCGGTGACCGACAAGGAGGCGCTGGACGCCTTCCAGGAGCTGGCCAAATCTGAAGGCATCATCCCGGCGCTGGAGTCCTCCCACGCGCTGGCCCACGCCCTCAAGATGGCCCGCAGTGAACCGGAAAAAGAGCAGGTGCTCATCGTCAACCTCTCCGGCCGTGGCGACAAAGATATCTTCACCGTCGCTGACATCTTTGAAAAAGAAGGAACCTTGTCATGAACCGTTACGCACAACTCTTCTCCCGTCTGGACGAAGCCAATCAGGGCGCCTTTGTGCCGTTCGTGATGCTGGGTGATCCCACTCCTGAACTCTCTCTGGCCATCGTCGATGCGCTGGTCGCAGGGGGCGCCGATGCACTTGAGCTCGGCATTCCCTTCTCCGATCCGGTGGCGGACGGCCCCACCATTCAAGGCGCCGCCCTGCGCGCATTTGCCAGCCACACCACCCCGGATGACTGCTTCGAGCTGCTCGGCCGCATCCGCGCCAAGTACCCGCAGCTGCCCATTGGCCTCTTGGTCTACGCCAATCTGGTCTATGTGCGCAAAATTGACGGCTTCTACGAGAAGTGCCAGCAGGCAGGCGTGGACTCGGTGCTGGTCGCCGATGTGCCGGTGCAGATGTGCGCCCCCTACAAGGCGGCCGCCGACAAGTTCGGCATCGACAGCATCTTTATCGCCCCGCCCAATGGCGACGCCGAGACCCTGAAACAGGTGGCGGAGCTTGGCAATGGTTACACCTATCTGGTGAGCCGCGCTGGCGTCACCGGTGCCGAAACCAAGGCTGGCATGCCGGTGGAGGGGCTGATCAATACCCTGCGCGAGTTCAACGCCCCCCCCGCCCTGCTCGGCTTTGGCATCAGCGAACCGGCTCAGGTGCGTGAAGCGATCGCCGCTGGCGCCGCCGGTGCCATCTCCGGCTCCGCCGTGGTGAAGATCATCGAGACCCACCACCAGAACCCGGAACATATGCTCAATCGTCTGAAGGAGTTTGTGGAAGGGATGAAGGCTGCGACCCTGCGCTAAGCGTTCAGTCAAACGCCCACCCCCATGACAAGCAAGGGAGCCCAAGCGGGCTCCCTTTTGTTATCCACCATCCCTGGTTGGTGCCACCCTTGTAGGTCTGATTAGCGAAGCGTAATCAGACGTTCGCGGAATTGATGCTGATGCTATGGCGCGGCTTCGCCACGCAGGACACGAGGGCGCTGCCCTCGACGGGGTTTAACCCGCCCTTCGGGCTGAGGCGAGTGACTTTGGAAAGACCCGCTCTCTTTGGCAAAGAACACCAAAGGTCTTCTCCCCCGCTTATTCGCCCGACTGACGTCGGGTACCTTCGGCTCATCCTCTTGTCCAACGGCACGCGCCGATGGACCTTTGGCTTCCGCCATCCATGGCTTCGCCCAAAGCCCGCTTCGAACATCCGTGTTCTCGCGCCAAATCGGGTCGAGCGGCGCTCGCCCTTTCCCGATTTTGCCCATAGCCCAACGCCGCTCGTTCGGCGTCATGCCTCGCGGCCTGGACAAGAGGACTCGCCTCAGCGAATAAGAGCGGGATCAAAACCGTGCCCGCCTGAGGCTACCGTGCTACAGTGAACAAGCACCCCCTCCCCTTGGGAGAGGGCTGGGGTGAGGGGAAGCTACGGCAACCGAATTTGCTCAAATTGAATACTACTGATGACTAATTTATTGATCCAGCACAGATTCCCGCCAAAACACGCTTCTCAACGCGCCGCCAGCCCCCTTAAGATACCCGAATGACAATCAACCTCTCGGAAAAACGCCATGACAGCGATTGTTGCTATCCCGCAGGTTAAAAGCAGCGAACTGGGGACTGAAACTCAGGGGCGGTAGCGTGGTTTTTGTGGGTTGGCGCAGCGTGTAGCAAAGCCCAACAGGCGAGCATTATTTCTCCACCCTCTACCCAGAGTGGGATAAATATGGATGTGGCAGATCCGTAAAACAGATTTCAAATATATTCGCGGTAAACGTTGAGCTTCACTTCGTTCAGCGCCAACCTACGATCTTTATCCCAGCATACTCGATAAACTATTTTTAGTAACCAAGGTAATATCATGATTTTTCTATCACACAACTACAATGACAAGCCAGTAGTAGAACAGATAGCTATCAGACTAATGCAACTATTTGGCCAAGATAAAGTTTTTTATGACTCTTGGTCTATACAGCCCGGCGATGGAATTATCGATAAAATGAATAAAGGGCTAGGTGATTGTGAGTTGTTTCTATTTTTTGTTTCTAAAAATAGTTTGCAAAGTAAAATGGTAGAACTTGAATGGCAAAATGCAGTAATGAAATCGTCTCAGGGAAAAACCAAAATCATTCCTGTTAAATTAGATGACTGCATGATGCCTCCAATTTTAATGCAATCACTTTATATCGACCTGTTTGGACAAGGCTTAGAAGTAGCATTGCGTCAAATCGTAGATGTAACCTCTGGTAGAAATACTTTTCAAAAAGGACCACAAGAGTTTTCTAACATGAGGGCCTATACCTATCAAAAAGATGGTTATACCTATGTAGAATGCCATGCTGAATTTTACCTAGAACCAATTTCCAGCTTTTTAATTCTTGTTCATAACTCTCAAGACGAGATCCAATTTAATTGTCTAAGTAGCTCGATGACATATGAAGGATTCAACCCAGACATAACTCTTAATGATGGCCGTAAATATAATGCACAATCCATTCGAATAGAGAGGAGCACTGCACCTGGCTTTCCTTTTGTAATGGAACTAAAGCCTCAGAATGGATATCAGGTTAAACTTGCAGGCATCATGCATGAGAAAAAACAAGGGGAATACCGTATGTTACCTCTCACTCATGGGAAAAAATAAACTAAGATATCAACTCACTTTAGCAAAGTGAGCTCCAGTATTTAAAAAAATTAAATAGAAATGACATCTCCCACCTTTCTGAACAATTGGCTACATTGTCGACTCACAGAAAGGTGGTTTTTATTTTATCTCATACAACCCTTGCCAACCCCACCACTACCGTCCCCTGCCCCACACCCGCCATCCCATCAATACCAGCATCAATACAACCCCCGGCAGCCAGACCCAGTAGAGCTCGGAGAGGATCACCGCTTCGCCTCGGGCGGTGAGATAGGCCTCCAGCTTAAAGGGGGCGACCCGGATCACCTGCCAGGGGGCAAAAAATCGTTCATCACGCCACGGCCAGAGCCAGCCAACCCCCTTGCCCCCGGTGGTGAGGGAATCGAGCAGGCTGTGGGAGAGCAAAGAGGCCAGCAGAAACGACCAGATGATGGCGGCGCTGGCCCGAAATGGGCGGTGAAACAGCATGGCCAGTGTGGGCAAGGCAAAGGCAAACAGCAGTGAGTGGGTAAAGCCGCGGTGGCCAAAGACATGGCCGTAGGCGACCCCCAGTTTAAAGGCAAGCACATCGGCATCGGGCAGCATGGCGATGGCAACCCCAGCCAGCAGCAGGCGCGGCGGGATAATCCGGCTGCCAAGCCCGAGACCAAGGCAGAGAGGGACGGCGGCGTGAGTGACTATGGTGGGCATAGGATAAAGCTCCAACTGAAAACGTGAGCCTACCCTACCCCTGCTCGGTGAAGTGAAGGTGAAGTGAACCCACTGTATTGGTTCGCTGTTAGCTAAATGCAGCGCCAATCAGCGTTGGCGCGTTAACTTGAAATGTTCATTTAACAGCGGCTGACATGCAGAACGGGATCGTGATAAGTAGTCTCTTCGGTTCACATCACAGGGATAGTGGCAGCGATGAATGTACCAAAAAGCGTCATGCGGATTGCGAGCGTTATCAGCCTTTGGTTAATGACAGGGTGCATGGCAGAGGCCGCCTCTGCGCAGCCGCAGCAAGAGCCGTATGCGCTGATCTATAACGGGCCGGTTTCTGATGGGGATAGCACCAGAGCGATTGCGGATGTGGTCAAGCAGGTGGGCTTGCCGGTCAGGTATCTCTCCAATATCGAGGCGCTGCCTGCAGAGCTCGATCATGCCAAGGTGTTTATCGTTGGCGGCACAGAGGACGATGTTGAGCCGCTCCTCAATGCCTTCACCGCGGACGCGCGCTCGGCATTAAAAACCTATTTGCTAAGCGGTGGCCGCTACCTCGGGATCTGTGGGGGCGCATTTGTGGCATCCACCGGCTGGTCTGAGGACGAAGGCTTTGTGCCGGCGCTGGGCCTTGTTCCTGCCACATCCGATGATTATGACGGCGACTTTAGCGCCAGGATCTTCCCGATCAGCTGGCTTGGTGAAGAGCGCCAGATGTATTACCAGGCCGGCCCGCAATTTACGCTGGTGCCAAGCCCCGAGCAGGTCAAGGTTATCGCCCATTTTCAAAACCATCATATAGCTGCGCTGATCAGCGCATACGGCAAAGGCAAGGTGGCCGTTTCCGGACCACACCCCGAAGCCCCTGAATCGTGGAAAGCGAACGCGGTGGATGGCGACAAGATGGAGTCGAATATTCATTTAGCCACTGGACTCGTTAACGAGTTGCTCTCCGAAGAGCCCGTCACCCATTCGAAGTAGGCGCGTCCCTACGCCCTGGATGTGACCCCATTGATCGGCCCGGAAGTCAGGCCATCCAATCGACCGCAATCCATAAAAAAACCACCTACCTGCAAAAGGTCGGTGGTTTTTTTATCGGTGGCAGATCACGGGTAGCCGATACAAAGCGTTCGCTACCTCAACTTTCGCCCGGGAACGAGCACTACTCTTCCTGCTCCTCCGGTTGTCTCTCCCCACCCCGCAACTGTTGCAGCTCATCGACTCGGGCTTGCCACTTCTCTTGGGCTTTTTTGCGCTCCTGAAGCTGGAACTCTTCGCGCATGGTGTCGATGTTAAGGTCAAGTGTTTCCATCAGAGTGTCTCCTTTGTATGACCGCTTAAAGACTGGCTGACGGCGCATTGGCCAACCTGCTCCCCTATTCAGACACCACTCATCCCCCAAACGCCCAACTAAATAATCGATTGAATATGCAACATTCAATCTAAAAAACTATTCATTCTGCACGGTGACACGCTGTAGCAGCGGCTGCCGCCCCGTTACGCGAAACGCAACGAGGCCCACGTCCCCCGCCAAAAAGGTGATAAAGGCATACGCAGTAACCCGGTTTGGCGTAGTCCCATGCTGGAGCAGATCTCATCGCCGAACCGGATTATCTGGCACTGCGCCGAAATGGCGTTAAGCAGTGCTACTACCATTTTCAAAGGCAGGCAGCGCAGTTGCCCAACCGGCGAAACCAATAAAAAGACCCCCTATTGCCCAGCGGTAAGAGGGGGTCTTTTGTTTGAGCCGCCGGCTAGCCGGCTATTGCCTCACGCTATCAGGCCAGCGAGACAAAGATCCCGGCCAGGGTGGCACTCATCAGGTTGGCGAGGGTCGCCGCCAGCACCGCCTTGAAGCCCATATTGGCCACATCGTGACGGCGTTCCGGCGCCATGGTACCGATGGAGCCGAGCTGCACCGCAATGGAGCCCAGATTGGCGAAACCGCACAGCGCGAAGGTGATGATGATCTGGGTGTGGGCGCTCAGATCCGCCTTGATATTGGCAAAGTCCAGATAGGCAACGAACTCGTTCATGATCACCTTCTGACCGATCAGGGAGCCTGCCGCCATCATCTCGCTGGCGGGCACGCCGATCAGCCAGGCCACCGGGGCAAACAGATAACCCAGCAGCTGCTGCAGGGAGAGATCGGCCCAGCCGAACCACTCGCCGACGGTGGTGAGACCAGCGTTGATCATGGTGATGACGCTGACAAAGGCGAGCAGGATGGTGCCGATGGCCACCGCGATCTTCATGCCACCCATGGCGCCGCCCGCCAGCGCATCGATGGCGTTGCTGTAGTCGCTCTTGTCGAGGGTGATCTCGGTCTGATCGCTCACCTGTTGCTGCTCCGGCACCAGCAGTTTGGCCATCAGCAGGCCACCCGGCGCCGCCATAAAGGAGGCGGCAATGAGGTATTTAAGATCCACACCCAGACCGGCGTAACCTCCCAGCACCGAGCCCGCCACCGAGGCCATGCCACAGGTCATCACCGCAAAGAGCTCGGAGCGGGTCATACCGGCGAGGAAGGGACGAATAAGCAGCGGCGACTCCCCTTGCGAGAGGAAGATATTGCCGGTAGCAACCAGCGACTCGGCGCGGCTGGTACCGAGCAGGCGATGAATCGCGCCGCCCAATACCCGGATCACCCACTGCATGATGCCGAAGTGGTAGAGCACGGCGATCAGCGCGCTGATAAAGATCACCAGCGGCAGCACCCGCACGGCGAAGATAAAGCCGTTGCTGGCCAGATCGCCAAACACGAAACGGATGCCGCTGTCGGCAAAGCCGAGCAGGGCAGAGACGCCATTGCTCATGGCACCGAGCATGATTTGTCCGGGGGGGAAATAGAGCACCAGCGCAGCAAAACCGGTTTGCAGGGCGAGCGCACCCAGTACGGTTCGCCAGCGGATGGCTCGGCGGTTTTCACTGGCCAGCCAGGCGATAAACATCAGGGCCAGCATACCGACCAGACTCAATAACAGTGTCATCTTGCACCTATGAAGAGAGGAGTTTCATATGGCAAGTCTGCAGACAGGCGTCGCGGGAGTGTAGGCAGGAGAGGTGCCGACCCACGCGACACGCAGACCACAAACCTACAGGTTAGTGGCGGGTCCCATCCTGGGGTCATTCACGTTCCGGGTGACAGCATGTATCGGGTGACGCCAGCGCCGTCGCAGGGGGAGATGCGGCCGGGTGGCAGGTCGGGCGGCGATGGTACAGTGATCATCGTCACAGAAAAAGCGGTAAAACGATTGGCCGGAGTAACTTTTTCAACTTGTTCACACAACGAAACAGGGCCAGCGTGAAGCTGGCCCTGTTTCAATCCGTACTTGAGCGTTCAGACGATTACTTGAGGCGCTTGCCGCTCGCATCAACCACCTGCTCGCCATCCTCCTTGGCGAAGGCCCCTTTTTGTTGATCGGGCAATATATCGAGCACCACTTCCGACGGACGGCACAGTTTGGTGCCAAGCGGCGTGACGACGATGGGACGGTTGATGAGGATGGGGTGAGCCAGCATGGCATCGATCAGTTCATCATCGCTGAAACGATCTTCCGCCAGCCCGAGCGCCTCGTAAGGCGGCACGTTCTTGCGCAGCAGATCGCGCACCGGCATGGCCATGGCGGCGATCAGCGCCACCAGCTGGTCACGGGAGGGGGGCGTCTCCAGATAGTGGATGACAGTGGGTTCCACGCCGCTGTTGCGGATCAGCTCCAGGGTGTTACGGGAGGTACCACATTCCGGGTTGTGATAGATGGTGATTGCACTCATTTGCGTGTCTCTCATTAATCAAGTGAATAGAAAATGGATAGCATCTAGTTCGCGGCCAGCTGTTAGCGGCCATCAGTTAACGGCTCAGCCCCGCTTCGTACCAGGGTTTGCTGGCGTTAACCACCCGCACCACCAGCAGCATGACCGGCACCTCGATCAGCACGCCAACCACGGTGGCGAGCGCCGCGCCGGAGTGAAAGCCGAACAGGCTGATGGCGGCGGCCACCGCCAGCTCGAAGAAGTTGGAGGCGCCGATCAGGGCGGAAGGACAGGCAACCGAGTGCTTCTCCCCCACCTTGCGGTTGAGCCAGTAAGCCAGCCCGGAGTTGAACAGCACCTGGATCAGGATCGGCACCGCCAACAGGGCGATAACCAGCGGCTGCTCGATGATGGCGTTGCCCTGAAAGGCGAACAGCAGCACCAGAGTGAGCAGCAGGGCCGCCACCGACCAGGGCTGGATGCGGGTCATGACGCCGTCAAAATGGGCCTCACCCTTTCTCAGCAAAGCCTTGCGCAGCAGTTGGGCGATGATGACCGGGATGACGATATAGAGCACCACAGAAGTAAGCAGGGTATCCCACGGCACTATGATGCTGGAGACCCCGAGCAGCAGCGCCACCAGCGGGGCGAAGGCAAACACCATGATGAGGTCGTTCACCGCCACCTGCGACAGGGTGAAGTAGGGATCGCCGTTGGTGAGGCGACTCCAGACAAACACCATAGCGGTGCAGGGGGCCGCCGCCAGCAGGATCAGCCCCGCTACATAGCTGTCGAGTTGATCTGCCGGCAGCCAGTCGGCAAACAGCACGCGGATAAAGAGCCAGCCGAGGAAGGCCATGGAGAAGGGTTTGACCAGCCAGTTGATAAAGAGGGTGACCCCAATACCCTTCATGTGCCCCTTCACCTGATGCAGGGCGCCAAAATCGATCTTGAGCAGCATGGGGATGATCATCACCCAGATCAGCAGCCCCACCGGCAGGTTGACCTTGGCCACCTCCATGGCACCGATCGCTTTGAAGAGATCCGGCAAACCCTGCCCGAGGCCGATCCCCACCAGAATACAGAGGGCGACCCAGGCGGTCAGATAACGTTCAAAAAAGCCGATGGCAGGCACGGCCTTGGCATCACATGTTGCAGACATCACAGCTCCCGATGCGGCGCAATTTCGCATCTTCTATTGGTTCAACACACGGGTTTATAACAAGTAACGGCATATTCAAGCCGCCCCGGCAGCAGGCCGGGACGGCGACTCAATGGTGCTGGCAGAGGCGGCGCAGGGCATCGGGCCCCACCGGCTCCTCGGCGAGCAGCGGCACCACGGCGTAGCGGCTGGCGTGTTGCTGCTCGACCGCCTCGATATGGGGCAACTGGCGCTCGGCCCGCAGTTGCAGCAGCGGCGAGCTGACCGCGGCTTGCTGCAAGCTGTGGTTGATGAGCCAGCCCCAGGGCTCGATGCCGGCCCGGCGCAGGTCGGCTTGCAGATTGGCCGCCTCCTGTACCGGCGTCGGCTCGGGCAGCGTCACAATCAACACCTTGGTCTGCTTGGGATCCTGCAACTGCATCATGGGGGTGGTGAAGTGCAGCCCCTTGTTTCCCATCTGGCGAGCGATCTCCCTGTGGTAGGCGCCGGTGGCGTCGAGCAGCAGCAGGGTGTGGCCGGTGGGGGCAGTATCCATCACCACGAAGCGCTTGCCCGCCTCGCGAATGATGCGCGAGAAGGCCTGAAACACGGCGATCTCCTCGGTACAGGGGGAGCGCAAGTCCTCCTCCAGCAGTGCCCGCCCCTGCTCGTCCAGGGCCGCTCCCTTGCTGGCCAGCACCTGGGCGCGGTAACGCTCGGTCTCGGCGTGGGGGTCGATGCGACTCACCTCAAGATGGGACAAGCTACCTGCCAGCGTCTCGCTCAGGTGTGCGGCGGGATCCGAGGTGGTGAGGTGCACCGGCAAGCCGCGGCTCGCCAGCTCCACCGCCACGGCGGCAGCCAGAGTGGTTTTGCCCACCCCGCCCTTGCCCATCAGCATGATGAGGCCGTGACCATCGGCGGCCAGCTCGTCCACCAACGAACTCAACTCGGGCTGGGCTGGCTTGACAGTGGACTGTACTGTCGGAGATTGGGCGGCGCTTCCCTCTGATTGCAGCAACAGGCGCAAACTGTCGAGCCCCACCAGATTGGTGGCCAGCAGCGGGATATGATCCTGCGCCAGCCCCTTGATCCCCTGCGGCATCTGGGCGAGAGCCTGTTGCTCACGATGCCAGAGCGCCATTGCCAGCGGATCTCCGGCAATGGCGCCTTCGGGGAAGAGGCCATTGATCACCAGTTGCTGGTTCAACAAGCCGATGGCGGCCAGCTCCTCGTGGGTGCGAGCCACTTCCCGCAGAGTGGATTGCTGGGCCCGCGCCACCAGCACCAGCCTGGTGCGAGCAGCATCAGCCAGCGCAGCGACCGCCTCTGCATACTGGCTGCGCTGCTTCTCCAGCCCCGCCAGCGGGCCCAGGCAGGAGGCATCCCCCTTGCCCTGCTCCAAAAATTCGCTCCAGGCGCCCGGCAATTGCAGCAGCCGGATGGTGTGGCCGGTTGGGGCCGTATCAAAGACGATATGGTCATACTCGGCCAGCAGCGTTTGGTCGGTCAGCAGCGCAGTGAATTCGTCAAAGGCGGCGATCTCGGTGGTGCAGGCGCCGGAGAGCTGCTCCTCGATGCTGCGCACCACGCTCTCGGGCAACTTGCCGCGCACCGGCCCGACGATCCGCTCCCGATAAGCTTTGGCCGCCGCGGGGGGATCTATCTCCAGCGCCGACAAACCGGGCACAGCGGCGATGGCGGTGACGCGATTGCCGATCTCGGTGGCAAACACCTGCCCCACGTTGGAGGCAGGGTCGGTGCTGACCAGCAGTACGCGCTTGCCAATATCACAAAGAGCCACCGCACTGGCGCAGGCCAGCGAGGTCTTGCCCACCCCGCCCTTGCCTGTGAAAAAGAGAAACGGCGGTGGATTGGTCAGAAAATGGTACATAGCCTCTCCCGAATGGTGCGTCACGACTCAGCAGCAACCGCTGCCAGAGCAGCAGCCGCCCTTGACGATCCCCTTGATGGCCGCTTGCGGCGCAGGCAGCCCGGCATAACGGGCCAGCTCGCTGCGGTTCGGGTAACGGCCGGTCAACACCACCTGCCCCTCTACCAGCACCAGTGGCAACCCCTCCTCCCCGGCGTGGGTCAGAAAAGCGCTGACGGCAGGTGTCTCGGCAAATTGCATCGGCTGCTGGGCCAGATTGAAACGCTCGATGGCAACGCCCTGCTCCTTGGCCCAGGCAAGGTCGGATGCGAAGGTGACCAGTGCCTGATCAACCTCGGTACCGCAGACACCGCTGGAGCAGCAGAGGGCGGGATCAAAAATCTGAATGGAGGACATGGCATTACTCCTTGTTGCAGCAGGGCTGCGCAGGCAGAACATGGGGGGAGCAGGCTGACTCGGCACGCATCACGCCGCACGCCTCGGGATGACCGGCGCAGCACTCCTCGGTGAGGTAGGCGATCACATCCAGCATCAGGGGAATATTGGCGCGGTAGCGCAGAAAGCGCCCCTCCTGCTCCACCGACAGCAGACCAGTGTTGAGCATCGCCTTGAGGTGAAACGAGAGGGTATTGGGGGCAATATCGAGCTCGCTGGCCAGTTCACCGGCGACCCGCCCCTCCAGCCCGGCCTTCACCAGCAGCCGCCATACATCGAGCCGGATGCCGGATGCCAGCGATTCAAAGACCTTGGTGGCCATCTCTTTGTTCATCTTCACTCCCCTTGGTGCGACCTTTCACTTCAACTATACAAGAATTATTGAAATGATCAAGATATGTACCGAAGCGAAGATACGAGATTCTGGTATCAAACCGGGCTGACTGGAGAATCGACGAGTGAACAACAGTAGCGGACGACCACGCAGGGTTCATCGCAGATAAACAGACGCCCTCCAGAGGGAGGGCGTATCAGAGCGTTTGACCGGCAGCACAGTCAGCACTGTCGGGGCAATCAGACGAACGCGTGCCTTATTTGGCAGCAGGCACAGCGTTAAAGGTGAGCAGGGCCGCCTTGTTGGCATCGCTCAGAGTCAGCTGGTTGCCGTTGATGGAGTAGGTTGCCACCTTCTCCAGCTTTTGCAGGAACTCGGTCTCTTTTTTCATGGCGTCGCCGATGCACATCATGCGAGTAGAGCCCATGGCGCCCAGCGTCAAGACACCGTCACCCTGCTTGGTGATACCGCCAAAATAGCGGTTGCAGCCGCCCTTGCCCGCCACCTTGCCGTCGACCACTTGCAGGGTGAAGGTATCGCCGGTGGCGCCTTGCAGCTGCCAGCTGGATGCTTGCAGTTGAGCCATGCTGGAACCCGTTGCCATTGCGCAGCCTCCCAGTGCCAGCGCGGCCAGCAGAGTCAGTTTCTTGTTCATGGATTCACCTCTTAATGATTAGAGCCATCAATACGGCAGCCTGTTTATCATGGCTGGCGCCCATGCCAAAGGATTTTATTGTGATCTCCCTTCACTTTACTACCAGCTGGCATGTGCCATGCTTAGGCTCAGTTCCGGACCCAGGGAGGGGAAACGAATGGTCAAATCACTCATCATCACACTGCTTGCAACCTGCGCCAGCATGGCCGTACAGGCCGCCGACTGGGCAGTGGTTCAGCCGCAATCCAACCCGTCTCTCTATGTCAAAAGTTACTCGGGTGTGTTGCTCAATGGCCATAGCCATCACAGCGACAGTTTTGATCTCTGGCTGGTCAATAGCGGCTATCAATATCCGGTGGTGGATGATGTGACCCTCTTTATGGAAGCGGGCCCGGCGGTGGCGGATCAGAATCGCACATCCGGTTTCAATATGAGTTCGGGGGTACGCTACCAGCTCTCTCCGGCATTCAATATCGGCAGCCAGATCAAGCATCTCGATCTCAACAAGACCAGCACCCTGCTGGAGCTTAACTCCAGCCTGCTGCTGACACCCAGACTCTCCCTCACCGCCAACTACGGCGTCAGCGCCATCACTGCCGATCAGGCACTGAGTCTGGGCGTCGGCTTCAACTTCTGATGATCACAACAGCGGCGTGGCACTCACCACCACGCCGTTGCGATCCGCATAGACGTAATCCCCTTCGTGGATGGTCACACCGGCAAAGCTGACCACGGCCCCCAGCTCTCCCAATCCCCGCTTCTCGGTCTTGACCGGACAGGCCGCCAGCGCCTTGACCCCGAGCGCCAATGTCGCCAGGGTGCCCACATCCCGCGCCGCGCCGTGGATCAGGATACCCTCCCACCCCTGCTCCACCGCCTTGACCGCCAGTTGATCGCCCAGCAGCGCACGGCGCAGCGAGCCGCCGCCGTCGATCACCATCACCTTGCCGTGACCGGGGCGGGTCACCAGATCCCGCACCAGACTGTTGTCTTCATAACAGGAGAGCGTTACGGCGCGACCATAAAAGAGGGCCTTGCCGCCAAAATCCTGAAACACCGGGTCGGCTACTTGCAGCAAGTCGCCGTGTTGATCGCAGAGGTCGGGCAGGAGATCCAACATGATTTGATTCCTTTCAGATGCATGAAGATGTTCATTCTTTCATCAGGCAAGTTTTCTGGCAATCCAGAAGGATTCAATATTGCCCAGACAAACTGCTGATTTATCCGTCAATACTGGTGTCAGCCAGAGCTGGCCATCCTCCACCCAGTAGATGGCGTTCTGGCCAAAACGAACAGCCAGCTGACGGGCTTGTGGCAGAGATAGCGCCACCGCCAGCGATGACTCCTGCCAGCGTTCGTCCGGGTCAGATCCCCAAAACGGCCCCACCACGGGCACCTGCAAATCCATTGTCAGATGGCGCCACATCGCCCGTTCCCGCCGCATATTGCGTCGTTCTGTGACCCACTGGCTGGCCGGATTCCAGGCTGTGATGATGGCAAAGGCAGACCAGTCTGGTGGCTCAAATGGCGCGATAAAGCAGATTTTCTTGTAGTTTTCCCACAAATTCATGTCAATCACATGTTACATTCCATTACATTTTGTAGGGGCGAAAACCCGGTTCAGGCCAAGTATGATGCAGCTGTACCAGGGTTTGACCTATATCAAAACAGAGTTAAAAAGTTGCTATCTGACGGCAAAGAGTGTTGTTATGCTCCTGTTAACTGATAAAATGCGGCCACTTTCGTAATGGACGACCTTTCCAGGCTCTGCTCGACCAGACTTGTCGGGAACCTATAAGTGGCACAGGGATACTTGCCGGTACTGATGCCTAATTCGCGATATTCCGACCTGACTCTCATACCCAGGATGACGTAATAAATTTTCAGGATCAGTCAGGAAATCGGTTTGAAACGCCAAAGAGTGTTAAATTTAAGATAATTAACTGATAAGAATCTGGGAATACTCATGCAAACACCACACATTCTGATCGTCGAAGACGAGCTGGTCACACGCAATACCCTGAAAAGCATTTTTGAAGCCGAAGGCTACATCGTGCTCGAAGCCAACAACGGCGACGAGATGCATCAGGCCCTCACTTCCCACACCATCAATCTGGTGATCATGGACATCAACCTGCCGGGCAAGAACGGCCTGCTGCTGGCCCGTGAGCTGCGTGAGAACGACAACATCGCCCTGATGTTCCTGACCGGCCGTGACAACGAAGTGGACAAGATCCTGGGTCTGGAGATCGGCGCCGATGATTACATCACCAAGCCGTTCAACCCGCGCGAACTGACCATCCGTGCCCGCAACCTGCTGAGCCGCACCATGAACGTGGCTGCCGGTGGCGAAGAGAAGAAGCTGGTTGAGCGCTACCTGTTCAACGGCTGGGCGCTGGATATCAACAGCCGCGCACTGGTCAGCCCGACTGGCGACATGTTCAAGCTGCCGCGCTCCGAGTTCCGCGCCATGCTGCACTTCTGCGAAAACCCGGGCCAGATCCAGACCCGTGCCGAGCTGCTGAAGAAGATGACAGGCCGCGAGCTCAAGCCCCACGACCGTACCGTCGATGTGACCATCCGTCGCATTCGCAAACACTTCGAAAGCGTCAACGATACTCCGGAGATCATCGCCACCATCCACGGTGAAGGCTACCGTTTCTGTGGTGAACTGGAGCAGGAATAAGCTCCCGCTACGCTGTTGATCTGAAAAGGCGCCTCGAGCGCCTTTTCTGTCTCTGCGGTTTGCCTTAAAAGCCGAGAAACCGTGAGCGTGACGTCGAACGGCGCACAAGACAGCTTCAAAACAAAAAGCCCACTCGCAGGAGTGGGCTTTTTGTTTTGAAGCTGGAGCGGGCAGCGGGAATCGAACCCGCATCATCAGCTTGGAAGGCTGAGGTAATAGCCATTATACGATGCCCGCCTGGCATCTGAAATTTGGAGCGGGTGATGGGAATCGAACCCACGTATGCAGCTTGGGAAGCTACCGTTCTACCATTGAACTACACCCGCGTCAGGGCTCCTACTATATGCATTTTGCCGCCGAGCGCAATGGCGCCTTTGCCACTTTTTTCAATAAATCAATCTGTTCGGACAAGGATTGAACAGACGGTTGCTTTTTCAATCAAACATTTTTAACACAGATAATTTACAAGGTTGCCAAGGCCAAACGGCAAGGATAGTCTTGCGCCACTCGACGCGAGGATGGTGGTAATGGATAAAAAAACGCAAAAACGTCTCTATGGCTGGTTGCGCAAGCAATCGAGTCACGGTCGCCGCTGGATCACGATATCCATCGCTTTTGGCCTTGGCCAGGGCATTCTGATGGTGGCGCAAGCCTGGCTGCTGGCGACCCTGTTGCACGGCTTTATCATCGAAGGCTCAACGCCTGAGCAATCCATCACGCTCTTTATTACCCTGCTGCTGGTGACGCTTGGCAAAGCGGCGCTGGCCTATGGCCGCGAAGTGGCCAGTTTCAAGGCGGGCAGCGCGGTGCGCCAGACCATCCGCCAGCTGGTGCTCACGCGCTTGGGTCGTCTCGGCCCTGCCTATATCCAGCGCCGTCCGGCCGGTAGCTGGGCCAGCCTGTTGCTGGAACAGATTGAAAACATGCAGGATTTCTTCTCCCGCTATCTGCCACAGATGGCCATCGCCGTCTTTATTCCGGTGGTGATTCTGGTGGCTGTATTCCCGGTCAACTGGGCGGCAGGTCTGATCCTGCTGGGCACTGCGCCCCTCATCCCCATCTTTATGATCCTGGTGGGTGTGGGCGCCGCCGATGCCAACCGCCGCAATTTTCAGGCGCTGGCCCGTCTCTCCGGCCATTTCCTCGATCGCCTGAAGGGGCTGCGTACCCTGCAACTCTTTATGCGTACCCAGGCAGAAGGTGACGCCATTCGCGACGCCTCGGAAGATTTTCGCGAGCGCACCATGGAAGTGCTGCGCCTGGCGTTTTTGAGCACCGCCGTGCTGGAGTTCTTCGCCGCTATTTCAGTGGCGCTGGTCGCCGTCTACTTCGGCTTCTCTTATATCGACCATCTGAACTTTGGTAGCTATGGGGTCAAGGTCACCCTCTTTACCGGCCTGTTCGTGCTGTTTCTCGCCCCCGAGTTCTACGCCCCGCTGCGGGAACTGGGTGCCCACTACCACGCCAAAGCGCAGGCTATCGGCGCTGCCGAGCAGCTGCTGGAATTCCTCGAAGCCGAGGTGAGCGAACCGGCTGCAGGCACGGCGCCGTTCCATGCCGACAGCCCGGTCAAGGTAGAAGCCAAAGGACTTGAAGTGCTGAGCGCCGAAGGCAAGGTGCTGGTCGGCCCTATCGATTTCACCCTGGAAGCCGGTTCGCGCACAGCCCTCATCGGCGTCAGCGGCGCAGGCAAGAGCTCGCTGGTCAATGCCCTGCTCGGCTTTGCGCCCTATAGCGGTGAGCTCAAGGTCAACGGGCAGGAGCTTGCCACCCTCGACATGAGCCAGTGGCGCCTGCAACTGGGCTGGCTCTCGCAAAACCCGCAGCTGTTCCACACTTCCTTGCGTGACAACCTGCTGCTGGCCAAACCAACGGCCAGCGATGCCGAGCTGGAAGATGCCCTGAAACGGGCGCAGGCGTGGGAATTTGCGATGGAGAAGGGGCTCGACTATCCGGTCGGCGATCAGGCAGGCGGCCTCTCGGTCGGTCAGGCCCAGCGCCTCGCCCTGGCGCGAACCCTGCTCAAATCAACCCAGCTGATGGTGCTCGATGAACCGACCGCCAGTCTGGATCGCCACTCCGAACGCGCCATCATGACCACCATTGAGCAGGCGATGGCTGGCCAGACCCTGCTGATGATCACCCACCGCCTCGACCAGCTTACCAAGATGGACAAGATAATGGTGCTGGCCCGCGGCCAGCTGGTGGAGCAAGGCAGCTTCCAGCAACTTAGTTCTGGGCAGGGGCATTTTGCCCGCCTGCTCTCCCAACGTTCCGGAGGTTCTCTCGATGAGTGATCTGTTGCCATTTCTGCGCCTCTATCGCCAACACTGGCTCAGCCTCACCATTGGTTTGCTGCTGGCGCTGGTGACCCTGGCCGCCGGCATGGGGCTGCTCTCCCTCTCCGGCTGGTTCCTCTCCGCCGCCGCCGTGGCGGGGATGACAGTTGCGACGACCCATGCCTTTAACTACATGACCCCCGCCGGCGGGGTGCGCTTCTTCTCCATCGTCCGTACCGCCGGTCGCTGGGGTGAGCGGGTCGTGAGCCACGACGCCACCTTCAGGGTACTGACCCGACTGCGGGTCTGGTTCTGGCAGAAACTCTCGCCGCTCTCCACCGGTACCCTGGCCGGTTTCCGTCAGGCGGATCTGCTCAACCGACTGGTAGCCGACATCGATGCGATGGACCACGTCTATCTGCGGCTGATCACCCCCATAGGCGCGGCCCTGCTCAGCACCGCCGGACTGGTCTTCTTCCTGTCGTTTTTCGACAGCCGTCTCGCCCTCACCCTGGGTGCCATTCTGCTGTTTGGCATGATCGCCCTGCCGCTGGTGTTCTACTTCCTCGGCCGTCGCCCCGGTCAGGCGCTGATTGCCGAAAAATCGACCCTGCGTACCCGGATGGTGGACTATCTGGATGGTCAGGCCGAGCTGCAGATGTTTGCCGCCGCCCCCAAGGCGCTGGTTGAGCTGCAACAAGCCGAACAGGCGCTGCTCGTCGCGCAGGCCCGGATGGCCAAGGTAAGCGGGCTGGCCAACTTCTCGGTGCAACTGCTGAGCGGCTGGACCCTGACCCTGATGCTCTGGCTGGCCGGTCATGGGGTAGCGGGTGCGGCGCCCGACCCCATAACCGCACTGATGGTCTTTGCCACCCTGGCAAGCTTCGAGGCACTGATGCCGCTGGCTGGGGCTTTCCAGCACCTCTCCACCAGCCTCACCTCGGCACGCCGCCTGAACGAGATCCTGCAAGAGGCAAAAGCCCCCGTGTGGGGCGACGAGCAGACCCATGCCACCGCTGGCGCGCTGCAGATCAATGACCTCTATTTTGGCTACCCCGGCAATCCCCAGCCGGTGCTGCGTGGCTGCACCTTGCAGCTGCACGCCGGTGAGAAGATGGCGCTGCTGGGCCAGACCGGCTGCGGCAAATCGACCCTGATGGGGCTGCTGACCCGTGAGTGGAGCCCGCAGGCTGGCAAGATCCTTCTCGATGGCAAGCCGCTCACCGACTATAGCGAAGGGGCGCTGCGCGCCTCCATCTCGGTGGTGAGCCAGCGGGTGCACCTGTTTGCCGATACCCTGCGGGGCAACCTCAAGCTGGCCGCCCCGACCGCCACTGACGAGCAGTTGATTGCGGTACTGACCCAGGTCGGACTGGCCAATCTGCTGGAAGATGAGGCGGGCCTCGACGCCTGGCTCGGTGACGGCGGCCGCCCCCTCTCCGGTGGTGAGCGTCGCCGTATCGGTATCGCCCGCGCCCTGCTGCACGATGCGCCGCTCTGGCTGCTGGACGAACCGACCGAAGGGCTCGACAGTCAGACCGAACGGGAGATCATGGATCTGTTGTTCAAGCTCGGGGCAGATCGCACCTTGCTGCTCATCTCCCACCGCCTGCTGGGGATGGAGCAGATGGACCGGATTGCCCTGATGGAAGAGGGACAGATCCGCCTCTGCGCCCCTCACAACGAGCTGCTGGCAGATGATTACTACCGCAGCCTCTATCAGCGACTGGCTCCGGTTTGATATCAGGCTGATGGGGGTCACACCCTGACAACAGGGCGCAAAACGGGGCTGGTCGCCGCAGGCGGCTGGCCCCTATAATGTCCCCCTCATTATTCAACAAGATGCCGACATGGAGCGCCTGCGCATTTCTACTGTCCTCATCACCGACACAAGATACGAGACGATGAAACGCCTGATCCTGATGATGCCCCTGATTGCCTCCGGCTGTGCCAACTACGCCTTCAACAGCAATCTGGATAAAGAGAACTTCGACGAATACTTCAAACCCGGTAGCGTGCGCATCTATGAACAGGATGAGCTGGCTGACCTCAACTACCTCTACCTCGGCACCATCGAGGGGGAATCCTGCCAGTCCGATGCCAACCAGCCGGTGCCCAACGCCGGTGAAGCGCGCACCCTGGCCCGCCGCCGCGCGGCCGACATGGGCGGCAACGGCGTCACCATCGATAAATGCGCCGAGTTCAGCGACACCCCGGGCTGCCTGAAACAGGTGATCTGCTACGGGCAGGCGCTGAAAGTGGCCGAAGAGAAGTAACCCGCTGTCATGGCCCTCGCTATCGTTCGTCTTGGCAGCCCGCGCCTGCCCGATGAGGGGCTGCGGATCGGCACGGTGCGCCGCCCACCCCGCGGCGTACCCAAGAGCGAATTTACCAGCCAGCATTGGTACGATGTCTGGTTCCCCAATCTGGCCCCCAGCAGCGAGACCATGAAGCTGGGGCAGGCAGCCGAGACACCCGCCCAATGGGCGGCGTTTGGCAAACAGTACAAGGCCGAGATGGCGCAACCTGCCGCTAGGCACGATCTGGCGCTGCTGGCCACCCTCTCTCATACCACCAACCTCTCGGTCGGTTGCTACTGCGAGCAGGAGTCCCGCTGCCATCGCGCTATCTTGAAAGAGCTGCTGATAGCCGCAGGCGCCGCCATCCGCTAACTCGGTGAGCGACAGCGATGTGATGGGGAATCGCGTCAGCCTCTATTCGGCAACCATCAGGCATGGATAGACAGAGAGGGCATCCCGCGGGATGTCCTCTCTCGTTGTGTTCGCGCTAGCGCAGCAATTTTCCGCAGCAGCGGCTCGATGCACCCTCTCCTATTGCAGACTGGGCTCCAGCAACTGCTGACGCAGCGAAGTCTCCTCGGCCTGAGTCATGGCATGTTCCGCCACCCCGGCGGCAGGCTCGATGGCAAGCCAGTGGGCAAGGTCGGCGGCAGTCTCCTCCAGCGGCCGAAAGTTCAACCCCTTAACGATGGCCGCCTCGGCACTTATAGAGCCGTAACCGGCAAATTCCGCCTGCGCGCAGGGCAAGAGGGTGGGATAGCTCTGCCAGGGCTCGATACCGGCTGCCATTAGGGTGGGCCAAGGCTGCCACTCGGGCTGAATGGGTCTGGCGGGCTGCAACCGGGCGCTCAGCCGCTCCAGCCAGTCACTCAAGGTAATGCCGGGTTTGAGCAGGTTGAAGATGCCCGATAGCTGCTGCTCGGCCGCGCGCAACACAAACTCGGCGCAGTCGCGCACATCGAGATACTGCAAGCGATCCTCGCCACTGCCCGGCAGCAACCAGGGCCCGCCCTGCTGCACCCGCTTAATCCACCAGGCCATGCGCCCGGTAGGATCATGGGGGCCGCACAACACGCCCGGGCGCAGGATGCAGAGCCGCCCGTCCCAGCGGGCGCGATACTCCTGCTCGCACAACACCTTGAGGGGGCCATAGTCAGTGGGCATTTCCCCTTCGGGGATAGCATGAAGCGGCGCCGACTCATTCATCCCGGGCATTGAGAAATCACGATAGACGCTGATGGTGGAGATAAAAATCAGCCGCGCGCAGCGCCCGCGCAAAGCCGCCGAGAGGCTCGCCGCCTGCTCGGGGCGATAGCAGCAGGTATCGATGACGAGGTCCCACTGCAACCCGGCCCCTTGCAGGGCGCTCAGGCTCTTGTCCCTGTCGCCGGTGAGCTGCACCAGATCGCGCCAGTCCGGATGCTGGTGCAGGCCACGGTTGAACAGGGTCACTTCATGGCCCCAATCCAGCGCGAGCGCGGTGAGGTGGCGCCCCAAAAAGCCGGTGCCACCGATAATCAGCAGTTTCATCCCTCTCCCTCTCCCTCCCCCTTCGGCGCGAGTGCGCACATTTCATCCTGACACGCCAGTTGCCTTCACCCTACGCAACTTGGCGCGCGGGCACAGCCCCCGACTGGCCGGGATGGGACAGGGATCACGGCAGCGCCGCAGAAATAGGCGTAATAAGGCCGAACCTGCGTTTTGGGGCCGCCTGTGCTAAATTGCCGGGGTTTTCAGTCAGGATCCGCCATGAAGTTCGAAATCGACACCCTCGGGATCATCCGCTCTCCCTACAAGGAGAAGTTCGCCATCCCCCGCCAGCCCGGACTGGTCAAATCGGCCCGCGCCCGCCTCGAGCTGCTCCCCCCTTACGATCAGCCGGATGTGCTGCGCGGCATCGAGCAGTTCTCCCATCTGTGGCTCAGCTTCGTGTTTCATCAGACCATGGCGCAGGGCTGGCACCCGACGGTGCGCCCGCCGCGCCTTGGCGGCAACGAGCGGGTCGGCGTCTTTGCCACTCGCTCCACCTTCCGCCCCAATCCGCTTGGGCTCTCGGTGGTCGAGCTGCACGGGATCGGCCGTGAGCGGGGCAAGCTGTGGCTGGAGCTGGGGGCGGTGGATCTGCTCGATGGCACCCCCATCGTCGATATCAAACCCTATATTCCCTATGCCGACAGCCTGCCGGATGCCCGTGGTGGTTTTGCCCCCGACGCCCCCACCCCGCCGCTGGCGGTGAGCTTCAGTGCCGAGGCCGAGCAGCAGTTGCAACCCTGGCTCAAGGCTCACCCCGAGCTGCGCCAGCTGGTGAGCGAAGTGCTGGCGCAAGATCCGCGCCCGGCCTACAAGAAGGGCAAGCCCGATGAGAAGGAGTACGGGGTGCGGCTGTTTGACTGCAACGTCCGTTTTCGCATCAGCGAGCCGGATTGCGTGGTGCTGGCCATCGAGCCCGCCTGAACCTTGGCGGGCCGACATCACGGATGCTATTTCACGCCTTCTTCACGTCACAAGGGGCTTAATGAGCCTGTAAATTGTGTGGCATTGATCAGACTATCTACCCGGTTACCAGTGATACCATGCAGACAGCAGAGGGCATCTCCTCTCTGACTGAGGCCAGCCGCAGGCTGCCGGTTGATGGTAAGCATGGCAGCTCGGCTGTTGCAGCCAAAGGATCTGGCCTCGCTCCGACACGTTTGAGTGCGGGGATGCCACACGGATGTGACAGCACTTCGAAGGAACAAACCTATGCTGATGAACAGTGAACAACGTTATGGCACCCTGAATATCGGGCTGCACTGGCTGACCCTGTGGGCCATGATCGCCGTCTACGCCCTGATCGAATTTCGCGATATCTTCCCCAAGGGGGACCCTGGCCGGGATCTGATGAAGGAGTGGCACTTTATGCTGGGGCTGCTTATCTTCGCCCTGGTGTTTGTCAGACTGGCCCTGCGCTGGATGAGCCCGACGCCGCGCATCGTGCCCGAGCTCTCCCCAGTCATGCACAAGCTGGCAAAACTGGCCCACCTCGCCCTCTACGGTTTTCTTATTCTCACCCCGCTGTTTGGCTGGCTGCTGCTGAGCGCCGCGGGCAAGCCCATCCCCTTCTTCGGGCTTGAGCTGCCTGCCCTGCTCTCCCCAAGTCCGGACCTCAAGGGGCTGATCAAGGAGGTACACGAGACGCTGGGCAATATCGGTTACGCCCTGATCGGCCTGCACACGGTGGCGGCCCTCTATCACCACCATATTCTCAAAGACAACACCCTCACCAATATGCTGCCGCCACGCCGCAGCTAACAAGCAGCAGAACAAAAACAGAAGGGGCACACATTGCCCCTTCTGTTTTTTGAACGCGACAAGACCGGTGTCTCTGAAGCGGCCCACTGCTCAGGCCTCTGACAGGTCTCTACAAGCAGAACGCCTTATGATTCAGTCCCGATACAGGAGCTGCACGATAGGATTCGAATTGACTCAAAGCGACATACACTTTCTAATTGACAGTCTGGACCCCTATGACCGTTCACATCATGAAAATTCTGTTGGTCGAAGACGACAAGCTGCTCAATCACCACCTCTCCTCTCTGCTGACCGAAGCCAACAATCAGGTATACAGCACCGATCAGGCCGGAATTGCGTTGCACTATGCCGCCGACTACCCCATTGATGTGGCGATCATCGATCTCGGTCTGCCCGATATGGATGGCTTGCAGTTGATCCGCCAACTGCGCGAACGGCAGATCCCCTTCCCCATCATTGTGCTGACCGCCCGTGGCAACTGGCAGGACAAGGTCGAAGGACTGGAGGCGGGGGCTGATGACTATCTGGTCAAACCGTTCCAGAAAGATGAGTTGCTGGCCCGCCTCAATGCCTTGATGCGCCGCAGCGCCGGCTTTATCTCCCCCAGAGTGAAGGCCGGTGATTACGAGCTGGATCTCTCCCGCAAGGAGCTGACCATCGACGGTGAAGTGGCAGTGCTCACCAGCTTTGAATACCTGATTCTGGAGTACCTGATGCGCAACGCCCGTCAGGTGGTCTCCAAGCAGCAGTTACTCGACCAGCTCTACGGCGATGGAGAGGGGGATCCCAACACCATAGAGGTGATGGTGAGCCGCCTGCGCAAAAAGCTGGATCCGGAAGGGACGATTCAACCCATCTCGACCATCCGTCGTCAGGGCTACATCTTCAACCTCTCCTGTAGCTGATGCAGTTTCATCTGCCACGTCCCATCAGGATGCTCCGCAGCTCTCTGCACATCAAACTGCTGCTCAGTTCGCTGCTGGTCATCGCACTGAGCATGGGGTTCGCCGTCTATGCTCTCTACCTCGGCCACATGGAGGAGCAGAGCCAGAAGGCGAGCGCCGGCATGCAGGAGAACCTGGCCAAGATGTTCTCCTCTACCAAGCCAGTCAACAGCGAAGCCACCGAGATCGGACGCATTTCCCGCCAGGTCAGTAACAGCAATCTCGATACGCTGATCTGTCGTGCCGATGGCGAGCTGATTTGGTCGAGCCTCCATATGCCGGAGGTGATCAAGGCCAAACAGACCATCTGTCGGGACCTGATGAAGTATCTGGGGGGAATGGATCTCGACTACTTCTTCAAGAAGCACACCATCAAGAACGGCGAGAGCTACTTCGTCTACAGCCTGCGTTTTACCCGCAATCCCGGCAGCGGCACCACAGCCTACTACGTGGTGATGATTGACTCGGCCAAACGCTATCACGAAGAGTCCCGCGCCTACCTCTACCAGACGGCCAAACAGGCGTTGCTCGCCTATCTGCTGCTGGCCGGGCTGCTGCTGCTCACCACCTTCTGGAGCCTCCGCTCCCTGCGCACTATCGCCAATCAGCTCGACGACATCCGGGCAGGCAAGCGGGATGCTATCGCCCATGATTTTGAACGGGAGTTGGCCCCGCTGACCGACTCCATCAACCAGTTGCTGGAGAACGAACGCCAGCAGACCCAGCGCTACCAGCATGCCCTCAACGATCTCGCTCACAGCCTGAAAACACGGCTGGCGCTGATCCAGATCACCACCCGCGAAATGAAGCTGGGGAGGGAGATCCACGACAACATCAATGAACAGATCCTCACCATGGATCAGATGATCCAGTACCAACTCAGACGAGCCGTCACCGGTCGCCAGCGCCTCGCCAGCAAGGGCACCGAGCCGGTACCGCTCATCGAGAAGCTGCTGGCCAGTCTGGCCAAGGTCTATCGCCACAAGAAGCTGCAGACCCACTTCCAGTTCGATGATGATGCCCTCTTCCACGGCGAACAGGGCGATCTGATGGAACTGATGGGCAACCTGCTCGACAACGCCTGCAAATTTGCCATCAGCGAAGTGAAGGTGACGGTACGCCGCCATCTCGATCGGTTACGCATCGAGGTAGAAGATGATGGCCCGGGCATCGATCCGGCCAAATCGGAGCAGATCTTTCAGCGTGGCGTGCGCGCTGACAGCTCGCCCGGCCAGGGCATCGGTCTGGCTGTCGTGACCGAGATCGTTCACAGCTACGGCGGCCAGATCCGGGTCGATGAATCTCCCCTCGGCGGTGCCCGCTTTACCCTGGATCTTCCCTGACACCGGATGGGCAAGGCCACGAGCCCTGCCAACCGCTCCATCGCCCTCCCCGGGGTTAAAAAATCCTGCCTGGCACCACCCAATTCAGCAATATGCTATCGAGATGCTTGAGATGTGAGGCATCTCGGTTAAGCTATGGCCGACTCGTTTGTTAACCATTTGATGGATCTTTAATCGCACTATGGAAAACATGTTTGAAAGATTGATGTACGCATCCCGCTGGATCATGGCCCCCATCTATCTTGGGCTCAGCCTCATACTGCTGGCACTGGGGGTGAAATTCTTTCAGGAGATCCTCCATATCCTGCCCAACATACTGGAGATGAAAGAGGTGGATCTGGTGCTGGTCACACTGTCGCTGATCGATATCACCCTGGTAGGGGGACTTATCGTGATGGTGATGTTTTCCGGCTATGAGAACTTCGTCTCGCGCCTCGATGTAGGGGATGAGAGCGACAAACTGGTGTGGCTCGGCAAGCTCGATGCCGGCTCCCTGAAAAACAAGGTCGCCGCCTCCATTGTCGCCATCTCCTCCATTCACCTGCTCAAGGTGTTTATGAATGCCGAAAACCTCCCCAACGACAAGATCAAGTGGTACCTGCTGATCCACATCACCTTTGTCCTCTCGGCCTTCGCCATGGGCTACCTCGACAAGCTGACCCGCAAATAGAAGTCAGCCTGTAATAGACGCTATGCCCGATAACGCAATCCGGATCGGGCATAGCGGTCGCCCCGAGCTGGGGATGGATTGGCAACGGGGATAAGCAAGTCACCAACATAGATGGCCGCCCGCCTTGGCCGGTATTGTGGCCGCCTTGAATGCCATGGCGGCATTCTCTACAATGACCCACTTTTTATTCATTTCGGGTTATATCGATGAGCGATACCAGCACCAAACCGGCTCTGCCGGATCACCTCTCCTGCAATCCCCGCAGCCCTCACTATGTGGCAGCCTGCTTCGAGCACCCGATCGGTATTCGCCTGAACGGCAAAGAGCGCACCGATGTCGAGGAGTACTGCATCAGTGAAGGCTGGGTGAAGATCCCCTCCCCCAAGGCGCTGGATCGCCGTGGTCAACCCATCCTGATCAAACTCAAGGGCACCGTCGAAGCCTATTACAGCTAATCGCGGCAACCCGCTTCGGGTAAAACAGAAGGCCACCCTCGCGGTGGCCTTCTGTTTTTCGGCATTTGTGCTGGCATCTGCGCTCGCATCGTCGCCAGCACCAGACCATATTTCTCGCCGGGCAGCCCTTATACCCCCAACCGATCGCGTAAGGTGTACCAGGCGGCGCCCGCGGCGGTGAAGGGAATGCGGAACAGGCGACCGCCCGGGAAGGGGTAGTGCGGCAGCTTGGCAAAGGCATCGAAGCGCTCCGCCTGACCGCTCAGCACCTCGGATAGCAGCTTGCCCGCCAGATGGGTACAGGTGACACCGTGGCCGCTGTAGCCCTGCATGTAGTAGATGTTGGGGCCGATGCGACCAAACTGTGGCAGCCTCGACAGGGTGAGCAGGAAATTGCCTGTCCAGGTGTACTCCACCTTGACGTCTTTAAGCTGGGGGAAGGTCTTGAGCATCTTGGGGATGATCAGCCGCTCGATATCTGCCGGATCCCGTGCGCCATAGACCACGCCGCCGCCATAGATCAGCCGGTGATCGGCGCTGGTGCGGTAGTAGTCGAGCAGGTAGTTGCAATCCTCCAGGCAGTAATTCTGCGGCAGCAGCTCGCGGGCCCGCTCCTCCCCCAGCACCTCGGTGGCGATCACCTGGGTGCCGCAAGGCATGCTCTTGCCGGCAAGCTCGGGCACCAGATTGCCGAGGTAGGCGTTACCGGCCACCACTATGTAGCGCGCCTTCACCGCTCCTTTGGCGGTCTTGACCAGAGCAGGCTGGCCCGGGGTGATGCTGGTAACGGCAGACTGCTCGAAGATCTGCCCACCCTGCATGCGGATCGCTTCAGCCTCGCCGAGAGCCAGATTGAGGGGGTGAATATGGCCGCCGCTCTTGTCGAGCAGGGCGCCGACGTAGCGATCGCTCGCCACCACTTCGCGCACGCCTCTGGCATCGAGCAGCTCCAGCTTGTCGTTGCCCCACTTCTGCCAGCGCGCCTGCTGCGCCTTGAGCTCGTGGAACTGTTTCTCGGTCTCGGCGGCAAAGACGCCCCCCTCCTGCAGATCGCACTGGATGTTGTAGCGTTTGATCCGCTCGCGGATGATCTGCCCCCCCTCAAACAGCATGGAACCGAGCAGCCTGGCCTGATCCGGCGGGCAGTTCGCTTCTATGGTGTCAATGTCGCGGCTGTAGGAGTTGACTATTTGGCCGCCGTTGCGGCCGCTGGCGCCAAAACCGACCCGGGCTGCCTCCAGTACCACCACCTTGTAGCCCTTCTCCACCAGATGCAGGGCACTGGAGAGGCCGGTATACCCCGCCCCGATGACGCAGACATCGCACTCCAGCTGCTCGGTCAGTGTCGGGTAGGGCGCGTGTTTATTGGCGCTGGCTGCGTAGTAACTGTTTACATGTTCGGTCATGATCCTGTTTCCTTACCGGTTTGGTTGGCAAACCCTATTCCAAGATTAAAAACTGGCCGGGGTATGGGCACTGACGATGCGACAGGTCTCCCCCGACGGATTGCTGAAGCTGTGGGGTTCGCCAGTGTCGATCACATAGCTGTCACCCGCCTCCAGCTGATAACTCTCTCCTGCCACGGTCAGGATCACCGAACCCTCCAGCACAGTGCCCACCTCTTCTCCCTGGTGGGTCACCTGACCACCGGTGTCGGTGCCCGGGGGGTAGGTCTCCAGCATAAAGCCGAGCTGGCGGCGGTTGTTGCCGTTGTGCACCAGCTTCATCGAGACCCCCTGACTGCCCAGCTCGATCAACTGATCACCCTTGATCACCACCTGCGGCGGGCGACTCAGCTCCTCTTCGGCAAAAAAGCGTGACAATGGCAAGCCATATACGGTGAGCAGCTTTTGCAGCGAGGCGACCGAGGGGCTCACCTTATCCTGCTCGATCATGCAGATAGCACCGTGGGTCAGGCCGCTCAGCTCGGCCGCCCTCCGCTGGGAGAGCCCCAGTTGATGACGCACCGCCGCCAGCCGCTCCCCCATGCTCGCCTGCCGTGCAGCCCCCTGACCGAAGCGGGTACTGCTGCTCTGGGTTGGCGCCCCGCTCATGGCAGGCCTCCGCCATCGATTCCCTTGTCACGTTGGTACATTGGCCACCTCCCTGTTGCCACTGGTTAAAATAGCGGACCAGCCATGGCATCACTGTTTGCTATCTTACACAGCCTGGCGTTCATTATTTTGCACACCACTTATCGTGCGATACCCTGTTCATCTGGTTAAACTGCGCTACACAGCCCAATTTCTAGCATGCGACACACCAACAATTCAAATATATTTAACACTTGAAAAACATTTGCGCTCAATTTATGGTCTCTCTGTGCTTATTATTTTATACGGCAGCAGTACAGGATGAGCCGCATCATCGCCACCTTGCTGCCAGGTTTCATCATCGAGGCTTGCCATGTCCGCTACCAGTTCCAATCAAAGCTTGATCAAATCCCGTGCCTATATAGCTGGTCACTGGTGCGAGGCCGCCAGCGGCCGCACCTTCGAGGTGACCAATCCTGCCAGCGGGGCCGTCATTACCCAGGTGCCCGACATGGATGCCGAGGATACCCGCCGCGCCATCGCGGCCGCCCACGCGGCGCAACCCGCCTGGGCTGCGCTGACCGCCAAGGAGCGCAGCAACAAGCTCTACGCCTGGTTTGCCGCCATCACAACCCATAGCGACGAGCTGGCGCGCATCATGACCTGCGAGCAGGGCAAGCCGCTGGCAGAAGCCAAGGGCGAGGTGGCCTATGGCGCCAGCTTTATCCAGTGGTTCGCCGAGGAGGGCAAGCGCGCCTATGGCCGCACCATCCCGGGTTTTAGCGGCGATCGCCGGCTGGCCACCATCAAGCAGCCGGTCGGGGTAGTCGCCGCCATCACTCCGTGGAACTTCCCCATTGCCATGATCACCCGCAAGGCGGGCCCTGCGCTGGCAGCGGGTTGCACCATCGTCATCAAACCCGCCGCAGAAACGCCGCTCTGCGCGCTGGCGCTGGCGGTGTTGGCCGAGCAGGCGGGCATCCCCGCCGGTGTCATCAATATCGTCACCAGCCATCAGGCGAGCGCTGTGGGCAACGAGCTGTGCAGCAATCCGGTGGTGCGCAAGCTCTCCTTCACCGGCTCCACCCGCATCGGCAAGCTGCTGATGCGCCAGTGCGCCGACACCATGAAGAAGCTGTCGCTGGAGCTGGGCGGTAACGCCCCCTTTATCGTCTTTGACGACGCCGACCTCGACGCCGCCGTGGCCGGGGCACTCGCCTCCAAATACCGCAACGCCGGGCAAACCTGCGTCTGCGCCAACCGCATTCTGGTGCAGGCCAGTATCTATGACGCCTTCGCCGAGAAGCTGACCGCTGCCGTCAGAGCCTTCAAGGTGGGAGATGGCATGGCGGAAGGCACCCAGATCGGCCCGCTCATCAACCCCGCCGCCGCCAGCAAGGTAGCCGAGTTGGTGCAGCAATCAGTCGCCGCCGGTGCCGAAGTACTGCTGGGGGGCGAAGCACACCCCGCCGGCCCCCTCTTCTACCAACCCACCATTTTGGGCAAGGTGGATAAAACCAACCCCATCCTGCAGGAGGAGATCTTCGGCCCGGTCGCCCCGCTGGTGCGCTTCGAGACGGAAGCCGAAGCCATCGCGCTGGCTAACGATACCCCTTATGGGCTCGCCGCCTACTTCTATGGCCGCGATATCGCCCGTGTCTGGCGCGTCGCCGAGCAGCTTGAATACGGCATGGTCGGCATCAACGAGGGGATCATTTCAACTGAGCTGGCTCCCTTCGGCGGCATCAAGGAGTCAGGTCTGGGCCGGGAAGGGGCCGCCGAGGGGCTGGAGGAGTATCTGGAGACCAAATATCTCTGCTTTGGCGCCATTCGCTAGGGCAGTAAAACAGAGACGACAGGCCGCCGATCTGGCCCGATGGGCTGTTCGGCGGTAATGGGCGCCAGATCGCCCACCACATTTTCAGGGAATATCAGGGGCTGCGGCCCCTCAGGGAGGAAAGATGAGTCAGTCAGAATCAAACAAGGCGTGGCAAGCACGCCGTGAAGCGGCCGTGGTCAACGGCGTCGGCACCCTGCTGCCGGTCTTTATCGACCGTGCGCAAAATGCCGAGCTGTGGGATGTGGAGGGCAACCGCTACATCGACTTTGCCTCCGGCATCGCCGTGCTCAACACCGGCCACAACCACCCGAAGGTGGTGGCGGCGGTGCGCGAGCAGCTGGAAAAATTCAGCCACACCTGCTTTCAGGTCACCCCTTACCCGGGCTATATCGAGCTTGCCGAAAAGCTCAACGCCCTGGTGCCCGGCCCGACCCCGAAACGCACCCTGTTTCTCTCCACCGGTGCCGAGGCAGTCGAGAACGCCATCAAGATCGCCCGCGCCCATACCGGTCGCAGCGGCACCATCGCTTTCAAGGGGGGCTTTCACGGCCGCACCATGATGGGGATGGCGCTCACCGGCAAGGTGGTCCCCTACAAGACCGGCTTTGGCCCCTTCCCGGGTGAGGTCTACCACATCCCCTTCCCCGCCGACTATCTGGGGGTAAGTGAAGAGGATGCCCTGTACGCCCTCGATCTCTGCTTCAGCGCCGACATCGAACCCTCCCGCGTTGCCGCCATCATCATCGAGCCGGTACAGGGAGAAGGGGGCTTCTATCCCGCCTCCCCGAGCTTTATGCAGAAGCTGCGCAGCATCTGCGATCAGCACGGCATTCTGCTCATCTGTGACGAGATCCAGAGCGGCTTCTGCCGCACCGGCAAGACCTTCGCCACCGAGTATGCCGGCATCGAGCCGGACATCATGACCCTGGCCAAGAGTCTAGCGGGGGGCTTCCCGCTCTCTGCAGTAGTCGGCAAGGCAGAGATCATGAACGCCGCCAAGCCGGGGGGCCTGGGTGGCACCTATGCCGGTTCCCCCATTGCCTGCGCCGCCGCGCTGGCGGTGTTGCAGGTGATCGAAGAGGAGCAGCTCAACCAGAAGGCCCAGGCGCAAGGTGAGCAGATCAAGGCGGGACTGGAACGCATAGCCGAGCGTTTTGACTGCATAGGTCAAATTCGTGGACCCGGAGCCATGGTGGCCATGGAACTGGTGAAACAACGTGATGCCAGCCGGCCCGATCCCGACCTAACCAAACGTCTGGTGACCGAGGCGGGCAAGCGCGGTCTGATCCTGCTCTCATGCGGGGTGCGCGCAAATGTCATCCGTTTTCTCGCCCCCCTGACCGCCCCTGCGGCAGTGATTGACGAAGGGTTGCGACTCCTTGAAAAATCGCTGGAGGCCGTGCTGGACTGACCAGCAGGAAAGCAATCGCTAACCTGTGCAAAAAAATGCAGTTTCGCCCCCCTTTTTTACTTGTCAAGGGGGCCCTGCAAATGCACAATGCGCCGCCACTGCAAGGACCGGTATCACCACATCTCACCGGTCCTTTTTTGTGCAGCGAACAAACCCATAAACGAGGCCGGATAACCCCCGGAAAAGATAGCGAGATTGGCAGCAATCTCCCGACACCACATTCTGTGAGGAACAACATGGGGCATCTCTATGCTTTCCTGCCGGCTCTGACCGGCGCGCGCCACCCCGGCGCCCTTGATTCCCGGGCCTCTCTCCCGGTTTCGTTGATGGAGTGTGCCGCCCTGGCACCGCGTGAGGAACAGGCATGATGAACGCCCAACCGGTTGGTCTGAAAAAGACCCTGAAACTGTGGCAGGTCGTGGTCATGGGTCTTGCCTACCTCACTCCCATGGCGGTATTCGATACCTTCGGCATCGTCACCGAAATTACCGAAGGCCATGTGCCGACCGCCTACCTCTTTGCCCTCATCGGCATGTTGTTCACAGCCCTGAGCTACGGCCATCTGGTACGCAAGTTCCCGTCGGCAGGCTCCGCCTATACCTATGCCCAGAAGGTGTTTCACCCCTATGTCGGCTTTATGGTGGGCTGGACCTCCCTGCTCGACTATATGTTCATGCCGATGATCAACATGCTGCTGGCCAAGATCTATCTGCAGGCTCTCTTCCCCGAGGTGGAGCCCTGGACCTATATTTTTGGTCTGGCGGCGGTGATGACCGCCCTTAACCTGCGCGGTATCAAGCTGGTGGCCAACTTCAACAGCCTGATCGTCATCATGCAGTTCAGTATTATCGCCGTCTTCATCGGCCTGATCGCCTGGGGCGTCCACAACGGTGAAGGGTTGGGGACCGTGGCCAGCAGCCGTCCCTTCTTCTCCGAGCAGATCAACATCTCGCCGTTGTTGATGGGTGCCTCCATCCTCTGTCTGTCGTTCCTCGGCTTTGATGCCATCAGCACCCTGTCGGAAGAGACACCGGACGCGGATCGGGTGATCCCCCGCGCCATCGTGCTGACGGCGCTGATCGGCGGTGTGCTGTTTGTCAGCACGTCCTACTTCCTGCAGCTCTACTTCCCGGACATCTCCCGCTTCAAGCAACCGGATGCAGTCCTGCCGGAGATCGCTCTCTATGTCGGTGGCAAACTGTTCCAGGCGGTGGTACTGGTCTGCACTACGGTGGCGGTGCTGGCCTCGGGACTCGCCTCTCACGCCGGGGTGTCGCGCCTGCTTTATGTAATGGGTCGTGATCGCGCTCTGCCGAGTCGCTTCTTCTCCTATGTGCATCCGAAGTGGCAGACCCCGGCATGCAATGTGCTGCTGGTCGGTCTGCTGGCCCTCTCGGCGGTATCGTTCGATCTCGAGATGGCACTGGCACTGATCAACTTTGGCGCCCTGGTGGCCTTCACCTTCGTCAATCTGGCGGTGATTGCCCACTTCTATGTGAAGCTAGGCCGCAACAAGTGTCTCAAGGATCACCTGATGTACCTGCTGCTGCCGCTCTGTGGCGCCGCCTGCATCGGGGTGTTGTGGCTCAATCTGGAACCCGCCTCCTTCGAGCTGGGGCTGATCTGGGCGGCGCTGGGTGCCATCTACCTGTTCCTGCGCCTCACCGTGTTCCGCATCCCGCTACAACCTGCTGACAAGGTGGAGATCGCCCAGTAATCGCGGCTCAACCATACCGCCATACAAAACAAGGAGCCTGCGAGCTCCTTGTTGTTTTTGCGGCGAGCTGGTTGCCAGAAACGCGGTTTCTGCAGGAAGTGTGACTGATTTCAAATAACTACCCAGCCGGACCGCTCGCCGTGCCATGGCCCGAGCCGCGTCGCCTCCTATCATTAGTCACTAATGTGAATGGATATGCAATCACTCTTTTTCCATTTCACCCCCTCCCATCCCCCGCCAGCCGATAAGATCGCTGGACTCGAGCCCGGGGGAACGCCGGCAAATATGATCAGGATCAATGTTGAGGCGCTATGCACCCTGCAGCCCCGATTTGCCGACTTTTCATACGTTACGACAGGGTTCTCTTACCCCCCGAAAAGGGGGGAGCGGCTCGGGGACGGCTGCCGGGGGCGAGTGACCACTTACCCGCCCCCTGCGTATGCAAAAAAATGCGTTAATCCGCCCTTTTTTGCTTGTCAAGGGGGCTGACCGAATGCACAATACGCCGCCAATAAAGGACCGATGTTCACTGCGACATCGGTTTTTCTATTTTGAAGTGCAGTACAAACCCACCACAAGAGGCCGGAACATTTCCGGAAGTGATATTCGAGATTGCCAAACAATCTCCCGACGTTGAGAGGATAACAATGGGGCGTTTTAATGCTTTCCTGCCGGTACAGCCCGGTATGCGCCTCCCCGGCGCCCTTGATGTACAGGCTTGCGAATCCATCGTATCCCTGCGCTCGTTGCAAGCACGTGCTGCGGCACTGATTGAGGAGAAAGCGTAATGGCATCGCAAAACGCCAAGCTGCTCAAGACCCTTACCCTGACACAAGTGATTGTGATGGGTCTGGCCTATCTGACCCCCATGGCTGTCTTCGACACCTTCGCCATCGTCGGTGACATCACCGATGGCCGGGTTGCCACCGCCTATCTGCTGGCTCTGGGTGGCATCCTGCTCACCGCTTTCAGCTACGGACATCTGGTACGCAAGTTCCCCTCTGCGGGCTCTGCCTATACCTATGCCCAGAAGGTGTTCAACCCCTACGTCGGTTTCATGGTCGGCTGGTCATCCCTGCTCGACTACATGTTCATGCCGATGATCAACATCCTGCTGGCCAAGATCTACCTGACCGCCATGTTCCCGGGCGTTGAGCCCTGGGTGTTCATCTTCGGTCTGGTGACCGTGATGACCTTCCTGAACCTGCGTGGCATCAATCTGGTCGCCAACTTCAACGGTCTGATCGTGGTGATCCAGCTGGCCATCATCACCCTCTTTATCGGCCTGATGGCGTGGGGCATCTACCACGGTGAAGGGGCTGGCACCCTGATGAGCAGCCGTCCGTTCCACTTCGAGTCAGCACAGCTGGTACCGCTCTTTACCGGTGCGACCATCCTCTGCTTCTCGTTCCTGGGCTTTGACGGTCTGAGTTCCCTCTCCGAAGAAACTCCGAACGCTGGCAAGGTGATCCCCAAGGCGATCGTGCTGACGGCCCTTATCGGCGGCATCATCTTCGTGGTGGTCTCTTACTGCCTGCAGCTCTACTTCCCGAGCCTCGCCCGCTTCCAGCATCCGGACGCGGTACTGCCGGAGATCGCCCTCTACGTTGGCGGCACCTTCTTCCAGTCCGTGGTGCTGGTCTGCACCACGGTGGCGGTACTGGCCTCCGGCATGGCGGCTCACGCCGGTGTGTCGCGCATCCTCTACGTGATGGGGCGTGACCGCATGATCCCGGAGCGGGTGTTTGGCTACATCCACCCGAAATACCGTACTCCGGCCATCAACGTGCTGATGGTAGGCGGTCTGGCCCTCTCCGCCGTGTCGTTTGATCTGGATACCGCACTGGCGCTGGTCAACTTCGGCGCACTGGTGGCGTTCAGCTTCGTCAACCTGTCGGTGATCGGTCAGTTCTGGGTGCGCGAGAAACGCAACAAGACCCTCAAGGATCACGTCATCTACCTGTTGATGCCGTTGCTCGGCGCCGCCACCATCGGTGCGCTGTGGATCAACCTGGAGCAGAGCTCGCTGGAGCTGGGCCTGATCTGGGCTGGCCTCGGCGCAACCTATCTGTTCCTGCGTCTGGCGGTGTTCCGCATCCCGTTCCGTCAGTACGAAGAAGCAGCTGACGCCTGATCCTTTGCGGATAACGGATAGACAGAAGGGGAGCCATGGCTCCCCTTTTTGCTGCCGGTCTGTGGCCGGTCACACGGGCTTGGGCCCGGTCTGCTTACTGCTTATCCAGTACGGCGGTCGCCGCAGCCTTGAGCGGATCGCGAGCGATGGTCTTGGCATCCTGCTCCGCCTTGTGCAGCTGCTGGTTTGCCTTGTCCATCTTCTGCTGCATACCGTTGCCGCTCTCCTTGAGGTCGGCACGCTTCTCGCCCAGCAGGTCGTTGCGGCCTTTTTGCACCTCGGCTTTCACCTTCTCTTTCTCCTGCTTCACCAGCTTGCTGGTATCACAGTTGCCCTTGACTCCCAGAGTGGCATTCACCGCTTCGTTTTTGAGGGCCTTGTCGAGGTTGCAGTCGGTTTTCAACAGGCTGGCCTGTGCCCCTGCCGAGAGCAGCCCCAGCGACAGAGAGAGGATCCATGCACGCATCATCTTGTTTACTCCTGCTTGCCAATAAAGGGGCGCAGTGTAGCGATCACATTCCGGCTGGCAAGGCGGCAGTGCTTTCGTCCCCCCTTTTGCCACCCCAGAGCCAACCGGCTTGGTCAGCGCCTGTCGCCGCAGTTCGTCGTCATAAAAACATCATCGAAATGTCACGTTGTCATATTTCTGTCATTAACCATTGATTAAATGCGCGGGTCATCAACAACCCAAGACGGAACGACCGTCTCAAGAGGCTTTATGCAACACCATCACTCCTTGTCACAGCCGCCCGCGACCCGCGCCCTGTTCAACTGGATGAGTGTCATCGTACTGGTCTACCTGATCCTGGTTGCCGTGGGCGCCATCTCCCACGGCTTCAAAGATTTCTCCGGCGGCGCCGAGGGCGCAGCCCAGATCTTCGCCTTTGCCAACAACCCCTTTGTCGCCCTGCTGCTGGGTATTCTCGCTACCGCGCTGGTGCAATCCTCCAGCACCGTCACCTCGGTGATCGTCGGTCTGGTGGCTGGCGGCCTGCCCATCAGCATGGCCATCCCCATGGTGATGGGTGCCAACCTCGGCACCACCATCACCAACACCATTGTCTCCATGGGCCATGTGCGGGATCGCGCCGAGTTCCGCCGCGCCTTCGCCGCCGCCACCGTGCACGACTTCTTCAACCTGCTGGCGGTGTTCATCTTCCTGCCGCTGGAACTGATGTTCGGTCTGCTGCAACACAGCGCCGAGTGGCTGGCCAACCTGCTGGTAGGCTCCGCCAACATGTCGATGAAGGGCATGGACTTCATGAAGCCGCTGACCGCACCGGCCCAGCAGCTGATTGACAGCGCCGTTGCCTTCCTGCCGGGCAAGGGTGCCGCCATCGCCACTATCGTCATCGGTATCCTGCTGATCCTCGCCTGCGTCACTTATCTGGGCAAAGTGCTGCAACAGGTACTGGTTGGCCGTGCTAAAGAGGTGCTGCACAAGGCACTGGGCCGTGGCCCGCTGACCGGCATCACCTCCGGTGCGCTGGTGACCATCATGGTGCAATCCTCCTCCACCACCACCAGCCTGATGATCCCGCTGGCCGGCGGCGGCGTGTTCAGCACCCGTCAGCTCTACCCCTTCACCCTGGGGGCCAATATCGGGACCACTATCACCGCCCTGCTGGCTGCCACCGCTATCAGTGGAGCCGGTGCCCAGCTGGCCCTGACCATCGCACTGGTCCACGTGCTGTTCAACCTCTTTGCCGTGGTCATCATCTATGGCATCCCCTTCCTGCGTGACCTGCCGGTACGCGCCGCCGAGGGGCTGGCCCGGGTCGGCAGCGAGAACAAGCTGCTGGCTCTGGGTTATGTGACAGGTCTCTTCTTCGCCCTGCCCGCCCTGATGATGGTGGCCGCCAAGTAAGCGCCGCAGCCATGACGAGGGGCGAGTCACTGACTCGCCCTTTTTGCGTCCAGCTCGCCGGGCTTTGGCTGCCCGCTCACATCCTCCCGCCCTGTGGCTCGCCATCAGGGGCGGTGCGCGATAAGATGGCGCCCTCATTGCACTTTTTACATTTCATGGAACAGGAAAAACCGATGAAATTCATACTGATCGCGCTGCTCATCGCCGGGGTGGCCTACTACTTCTACTCCAGCAGCAACAACAAGAAGCTGGCGGCCGACAACGTGCGGATTGGCGCCGAGTTCCTCGCCAGCAACAAGGACAAACCGCTGGTGACCACCACCGCCTCCGGCCTGCAGTACGAAGTGCTGACCCCCGGCACCGGCACCGTTCACCCCACCGCCACCAGCAAGGTGAAGGTGCACTACGAGGGCAAACTGCTGGACGGCACCGTCTTTGATAGCTCGGTCGCCCGTGGCGAGCCCATCGAGTTTGGCCTCAATCAGGTGATCGCTGGCTGGACCGAAGGGGTGCAGCTGATGGTGGAAGGTGAGAAGACCCGTTTCTACATCCCCGCCAACCTCGCCTACGGCGACCGCGCCGCTGGCAAAATCCCGCCGGGATCCGTCCTGATCTTTGACGTGGAGCTGTTGGGTATCCAGTAACCGCTCCGTCACGCTCCATCAACAACAAGGCCAGCATTATGCTGGCCTTGTTGCTATGGGAACCTCACTCCCCCTTGGCGATCCCTTCCCGGCGCGGATCCGCTGCGCCAAACCAGCCGCCAGCGTTTCGCTCAACCCCCTGCAGGCCGGAAGTTTGTTCATTTAGCACCACCTCGTGTCCCCTCGCCTTCAATCCCTCGACCACCGACATGGGGGTGCGTCCCGCTTCCAGCTCGGTGGGGCCGTTGCGGCTGCCAAAGTTGGGCAGGTTGATGGCCTGTTGCAGGTTCAGGCCCCAATCCTGAGTACCGAGCAGGGTCTTGCCCACATAGTTGATGATGGCGGAGCCCCCCGGCGAGCCCAGCGTCATGGTCAGCTCGCCGCTTGGCTTGTCAAACACCAGCAGGGGTGACATGGAGGAGCGGGGCCGCTTGCCCGGCTCCACCCGGTTTGCCACCGGCAGACCGGCGGCATCCACCGAGGTGAAGGAGAAATCGGTGAGCTGGTTGTTGAGCAGGTAGCCGTTGACCATCTGACGCGATCCGAAACCATCCTCGATGGAGCTGGTCATGGAGATGGCCATCCCCGCCTTGTCGACGATCGAGACATGGCTGGTAGAGGGGAGTTCCGGGGTCGCATCCTTGCCGCGCGCCAGCGCCAGTGGCGGCGTACCGGGCTTGGCAATCCCCATGGAGTGCTGACCGACAAGCTTGCCGCGCTCGGCCAGATAGCCCTTGTCCAACAACCCCTGCACCGGCACGCTGACAAAATCGCTGTCGGCGACGTACTGGTTGCGATCGGCGAAGGCCAGACGCGCAGCTTCGCTGTAGAGGTGGATAGCCTCGCTGGAGGCAGCCAGTCCCCCCTCCTTGGTGGTGATCGGCTTGAAGGCCGCCATATCGCGGCTCTCCAGCATGCCGAAGATCTGGCCGAGTGCCAGGGTGCCGGACGAGGGAGTGGGAAAGCCGCAGATCTTGCTCTGGCGATAGTCAAAGCAGAGGCCATCCCGCAGTTTGGCCTGATAGCTGGCCAGATCGGTGGCCGCCAGAACCCCGGGATTAGTGGGATGCTGACGCACCTTGGCCACCATGGCATCCGCCAGCGGCCCCTGATAGAAGGCATCCGCCCCCTCTGTGGCCAGAGTGCGCAGCACCTTGGCCAGCGCCGGGTTGGTCAGCCGGGTACCCGCCGTTTTGGGGCTGCCATCCGCCTGATAGAAGTAGGCTCGCGCCTGCGGATCCCGTGCCAGATAGGGATCCTTGGCCAGCAAGGTGGCCAGCCGTGGACTAATCACAAATCCTTGTTCTGCCAGCGTGATGGCAGGCTCGAACAGCGCAGCCCAGGGCAGCTTGCCATAACGCTGATGGGCCAGTGCCAGCGCGCGCAGGGTGCCGGGAACGCCGACCGAGCGGCCTCCGACCACCCCGTCATAAAACGCCAGCGGCTTGCCATCTTGCATAAACAGCTGGTCGGTGGCGGCAGCCGGCGCCGTCTCGCGACCATCCACCGCACTCACCTTGCGGCCATCCCACACCAGCAGCAGCGTTCCGCCACCGATCCCGGAGGATTGCGGCTCCACCAGCGTCAATACCAGCTGCACCGCAATGGCGGCATCGACGGCACTGCCACCAGCCTTGATGATCTGGTAGCCCGCATCCACCGCCAGCGGGTTGGCGGCCGCCACCATGAAGTCATGGCCCTGCCAGCCCTGCTTGTCGGTCCAGCCACTGGCCGCCTCCGGCGCAATCAGGGTCTGGGCTGGCGGGGTGTAGTGAAAGCCGTTGTCACTGGCACAACCGGCCAGCAGGGCAAGGGCGACAGCCAGCCCCAGAGGTTTGCGCAACATGACACTCTCCTTGTCTGTTTTATGACCATGAAAAGGGACTATGTCACGATTGGCGCTGGTAGCTCAAGTTATTGAACAAGATCAATATCTTACTCATCTATCAATAATGGCTATCCGTAACAGATATAAAAAAACCGCCCGAAGGCGGTTTTTTTCAATCAGGTAGAGCCAGTTCGCTTAGATGGACTGCTCTTCGCCACCCAGGGCGGCAAACAGCGCCGGGATAAACTGGGACAGCTCGGCGGTGACCAGCGCGAAGTCCGCATCCAGACGGGCGGCCGGATCTTCGCTGGTGACATCGTCGTTCTGCTCGCGCAGCTCTTCGCTGAATTTCAGGCGTTTGATGGAGAGATCATCCCCCAGCACGAAGCTGACGGTCTCGCCCCAGTTGAGGGCCAGCTTGGTCACCAGCTTGTCGTTGGCCAGGTGGTTCTTGATTTCATCCGTCATCAGATCCTGCTGCTTGCAGCGGATGATGCCGCCGTGCTCCATGGCACTGCGCAGCTCGGCTTCGTCTTCCAGAGTGAAGGAGGCTGGCAGATTGCCCTCGTTCAGCCACTCGGTCATGGTGATCTCGGGCGGGTTCTTGAGGGCCACCGGCACCACCGGCAGGGAGCCGATGGATTTGCGCAGCAGCGCCAGCAGATCGTCCGCCTTCTTGGCAGAACCTGCATCCACCACCATTAAATTGTCGGCCGGATTGATCCAGGCGAAGGTCTGGCTGGTACGACTGAAGGCACGGGGCAGCAGGGTGTGGAGGATCTCCTCTTTCAGCGCTTCCTTCTCTTTCTTCTTGAGGGCGCGTCCCTGTTCGAACTCGATCGCTTCTACCTTCTCGGCCAGCATCTCCTTGACCACGGTGCCGGGGAGCATCTTCTCCTCTTTGCGGGCGCAGATGAGGATGTGGCCGGAGGCAGAGTGGGTCAGGGTTGAGCCGAATTTGCCAAGGGGCTTGACCCACCCGAAACGGGAGATGTCCTGACTGCCGCAAGGGGTGAAGGCACAGGCTTCCAGCTGGGTTTCCAGCTGATCCACGGTCAGGTCAAAGGGGCGGGTAAAGCGATAAATCTGCAGGTTTTTAAACCACATGGCGTCCTCGGTCTCTAGATTGTCCGGCGGGCATTGTACTAGAGAGGCGCTTTGTGATCAGCCAATCATTCTCGCTAAATAAAGGGCGATCGACCTCACAGGGTCTCATTTATGTCACCAGTTTGTTCATCAAGTTCTCCTAGACTGCGAAAGTAAATTGTTAATAAGGATGAAGGTATGTTGCGGCCCAGTCGCCCGGAAGACATGGAAGAGATCGTCGAAATCTGGTTGCTGGCCTCCCTGCAGGCCCACGATTTCGTCGATGCCTCCTGCTGGTGGCAGGCCCAAGAGGATCTGCGTACCCGCTATCTCGATCGCGCCGCCATCTGGGTGTTCGAGGAGCGTGGCGATCTGCTCGGTTTCATGGCACTGGTGGACAACTATCTCGCCGCCCTGTTCGTGCGCCCCGACCGTCAGGGCCGCGGCGTTGGCCATGCCCTCTTGCAGGAGGCCAAGCGTCAGGGGGCGTCGCTCCACGCTAGGGTCTTCGTCGAGAACGATCAGGCGGTGCGTTTCTATCGTCGCCACGGTTTCGTCATCAAGGGTGAAGAGTCCGATCCCCTTACCGGCCACCCCCAATACAGGATGTGCTGCGAACCGGCCTGAATCGATGCCAGCCCCCTGTTTTACTTGAAAAAAGCAAGGGGCATCCTCATCTTGTCTCCATCGGGTGCCGCGGGCACCATCCCTGCAACCGGGCTGCTTTCCAATGAAAATCCTCCATACCGCCGACTGGCACCTTGGCCATCAACTTCATGGCCATGACCGCCGTTTTGAACACGATGCCTTTCTCGACTGGCTGAGCGGCACCCTCAAGGCGCGCGAGATCGACGCCCTGCTGGTGGCGGGCGATCTGTTTGATACCGCCAATCCCCCCGCCAGCGCCTGGCAACAGCTCTACCGCTTTCTGGCCAGACTCCGCGCTGAAATGCCCCACCTCAACATGGTGCTGATCGGCGGCAACCACGACTCTCCCTCCAAGCTCGATGCCCCCCACGAGCTGCTGCGGGCCTTTGATCTGCATCTGGTGGGCAGCATCAGTCGCGACAGTGAGGGCAAGCTCGAGGCCGACCGCCTGCTGGTACCGCTGCAAGACAAGGAGGGCAACATTGCCGCCTGGTGCGCCGCCGTGCCGTTCCTGCGCAGCAGCGATCTGCGGGTGGAGCCGTTGGAAGAAGGGCAGGACCGGCTGATCGAAGGGGTACGGCAGGTCTATGCCGAGGTGCTGGCCGAAGGGCGCGCTCGCTGCGGGGAGGATCTGCCACTGATCGCCATGGGCCACGCCTATCTGGCGGCGGGCCAGCTCTCGGAGCTGTCGGAGCGGCGGGTACTTGGCGGCAACCAGCACGCCCTGCCCGCCGAACTCTTTGCCGGTGCAGACTACACGGCGCTCGGCCACCTCCATCTGGCCCAGAGCCCGGCCACTGGGGTGCACTACAGCGGCTCGCCACTACCGCTCTCGCTTGCCGAAGCCAACTACAACCATCAGGTGCTGGAAGTGACCTTTGCAGAGGGGAAACTGACCGGATTGGAGCGGATCCCGGTACCCCGCGCGGTGGAGATGATCCGCCTGCCCCAGAGCAGCCTCGACGACGCACTCAAAGCCATCGCATCGCTCGAGCTGCCTGATTGTCCACAAGAAGCACAGCCTTTCCTCGAAGTACGGCTGCTGCTGCCCAAGCCAGAAGCCCGCATCCGCGAGCGTATTCTGGCGGCCATCGCAGACAAGCCGGTGCGTCTGGCCCGCATCAGCACCCAGTATCAGGGCTCGGGGGAAGGGCTGGCCGATGGTCGCGAGCGGCGCAGGCTCGATGAGCTCTCCCCCACCGAGGTGTTTCGCCTCTGCTATCAGCGCCAGTTTGAAGGGGAGCCCGAGGCTGGGCTGGTTGCCTCGTTTGAAGAGATCCTGGAGCAGGTGAAGGAGTCAAACCAATGAAAATCTTGTCTCTGTCTGGTGAGAATCTGGCCAGTCTGACCGGCACCTTCACCATCGACTTTACCAGGGGGGCGCTCGGCGCTGCCGGCCTGTTTGCCATCACCGGCAATACCGGCGCGGGCAAGAGCACATTGCTCGACGCCATTTGTCTGGCCCTCTACGACGAAATGCCGCGCTTTATCGCCAATCGCAAGAACGTGGCCGAAGTGGGCCGCATGGATGACGAGGAGAAACTCAAGGCCAACGATGTGCGCGGCATCCTCAGCCGCGGTCACGCCAGCGGCTTTGCCGAGGTGCAATTTCGCGGCTGTGATGGCCGCATCTGGCTGGCCCGCTGGGCGGTACGCCGGGCACGCAACCGCTCGGAAGGGCGCTTTCAGGCGCAGGAGCGCACCCTGACCGATGTGGAGTCCGGGCAGGTCTTCTCCGGCAGCAAGCGGGAGCTGCAGGATCGCATCGACGAGCTGGTGGGTCTCTCCTGGGAGCAGTTCCGCCGCGCGGTGATCCTGCCGCAGGGGGAATTTGCCGCCTTCCTCAAATCGGATGCCAACGAGCGCTCCGCCCTGCTCGAACGGATGACCGGCACCGAGCTCTACTCCGCCATCTCCATCCAGACCTATGAGCGGGCGCGGGAGGAGCAGCAGAAGCTGGCCGCCATCACTCAACGCCTCGGCGACGTAGCGCTGATGGACGAAGCGACCCGCGAACAGTGGGTGAGCCAGCAGATAAGCATCTCCACCACCCTCAAGCATGAACAGCAACAACAGCAGCTGATGCAGGACTTGCGCGATCTCAATAGCCGCATTGCCGCCCAGTTGCAGGGCTGCGCCGAGGGACAGGCGGCGCTCGATGCCGCCCTGCAGGCCCACGGCGCCGCGGCCCCCGAGCGCGAGGAGTTTGCCCGTGCCGAACAGGCCCAGGTGGCCCGCGCCGATCACGACGAGCTGGCCCGCCTCACTCTGGAAGTGCAGCAGCAGGAGAAGGTGATCGCCGAGCTGGGGCCGGAGCTTGCCAAACTCGAGGAGCAGACCCAACAGAGCGCGCTGACCGAGCAGCAGCTGCTGGCGGAGAAGATCGCCGCCGAGCGGGAATGGGGTGCCCTGCAACCCGAACTCAAGCGGGCGCAGGAGCTTGATACCCGCCTCCGGGAAAAAGTACAGCAGTTGCAGAAGATCCAGCAGGAGGGGGCGCAAGAGCGAGAAGTGCAGCTCACCCTCGAGCAGGGCTGGCGCGAGCAGAGCAGACAGGTGGAACTGCTCAAGCAGCAGCACCAGCAGTGGGGACTTTGGCTCGAAGAGCACAAGGAGCTGGCACCGGTTGCCCGCCAGTGGCAGCCCCTGCTCACTGCCATGCAGGATTGGGCAGAGGATGCCGACAAGCTGCAGCAACTGCTCACCCTGCGGGATCACAAGCTGCGCGCCCTGCAACAGTTGCAGCGCCAACTGGAGCAAGGTCAGCAGGAGCGCGACTACTGGCAACATGAACAAGCTCGGCTGCAACAGCAACAGAACGAGCTGCAGGAGCAGCAGTGGGAGAGCCGCCTCGCCAAAGCGCAGGAGCAGTGGCAGCAACAGACCGAACAGCTGGGCCAGCTGCGCCAGCTGCTGGAGCTGGCCGATTACGGCCGCAACCACGGCGAGCAGCATACCCGCCTGCAACAGGAGATTGCCCAGCTGGAGCAGGCCCTTGGCAAGCTCGCCACCCTCGGCGAAGAGCTGGCCCCCGCCCGCGAGCGGCTCGCCCTGCAGCGGGATGAGGCGCGCCACGCGCTGGAGCAGTCCCGCGCCATCGCCAGCTTCGAGCAGTATCGCCATATCCTGAGCGATGGCGAACCTTGCCCGCTGTGCGGTTCCGTGGAGCACCCCTACAGCCAGAGCCAGCCCCAGGTGGCGGGGATCCTAGGTCAGCTGGCGGAGCGGGTCAGAAGCCTCGAACTCGAATGGGAGCGGCTCAATCATCAATACATCCAGTGCGAGAGCGAGCGTCAGGAGCTGGCCCGCCAGCTGGCGGTGCGCCAGCAACATCTGCCGGAGCTGGAAACCCGCGCCGAGCAGCTGACCCAGCGCTGGCAACAGCTGGGGGGCGATACCCTGCTCGGCCATTCGCTGCCGCTGCGCCAAAGCCCCATTGAGTGGAACGAGCTGATGAGCACCCTGCTTGGCCGTGGCCAGGCGCTGGAGCAGGGGTTGGCCCAGAGCCAGCAGCTGCTGCGTCAGGCCCAGCTTGGCCAACAACAGCTGCAAGGGGTGCGTCAACAACTGAGCCAACTGGCTGCCCAGCACCAGCAGTTTGACCAGCAGTGGCAGGAGGCCGATCGCCAGCGCATCGCGCTGGAAGGGGAAGTAAAGGGGATGGGCGAGCAGGAGGCGACCCTGCGCCAGCGCCTTGAGCAAGGCGCCCACCGCCTCGACGAGCAGATGGGCGGCCAACCGTGGCGCCAGTGGCTCGGCAGCCAGCAGTGGCACGAGTGGCAGCGAGCCTGCGAGGCCTGGCTGCACGGCCAGAGCGAGTGGGAGCGTCTGGCCAGCGAGATCGCCAGCCTCACCCCCGCCCTGAGCGCGCAGGAGGCACGCCTGCAGACTCAGCGCGAGCTGCTGCACAAACTCGAGCGGGACTACAAGGAGCACGAACAGCAACGGCAGGGGCTGCTCACCAGCCGCAGCGGTTGTCTCGGTGGCGAGGAGATCCCGCTGGTCGAGAGCCGCTGGCAACAGCGTCTGCAACAACTCGCCAGCGAACTGGAGCTGATGCAAAGTGGCGCCCGCGCTCTGCGGGAGCGGCAGACCGAGCTCAAAACCCGCCTCACCCATGTGGAGCAGGAAAAGCAGACCAGCAGCCGCCGCAAGCGGGAGGTGCTGGGCCGCTGGGCCGCCCACGCCAGCACCCTTGGCATTGCCGAGTACGACCTGCGCCGCCTGCTCGCCATCACCCCCGATGAACTCAAGGCTCGCCGCTCTGCTCTGCAAGGGTTGGAAGATGCCCTTGGCGAGGCGCGCACCCGCCTTGCCGAGCGGCAACGGGCGCTGGCACTGGAGGAGAGCAAGCGGGATCGCTATCGCGAGCACCACCCCGAGCTGGCCGCCCTGCCGGATGCAGAGCTGAGCGATCAACTGGCGGCACTCGATGCCCGTTGTCGCGCCCTTGAAGAGCAGCTGTTCGAGTGCAAGAGCAAACTGGCACAGGCCGAAGCCGCCGCTCTCAAGGCGGGTAGCCTGCAACAGGAGTTGGCCGCCCAGCAGACAGTGGCCGACCACTGGCAGCAGCTGTGCGATCTGATCGGGCAAGCCAACGGCGCCAAGTTCCGCACCTTCGCCCAGAGCCTCACCCTCGAGCGTCTGCTGCTGGAGGCCAACGCCCAGCTCGCCGAGCTATCACCGCGCTACCGGCTGGAGCGGGTACCCGGCACCGATCTGGCGCTACAAGTGGTGGATCTCGACATGGGGGACGAGGTGCGTTCGGTGGACTCCCTCTCCGGTGGCGAGAGTTTCCTGGTATCGCTGGCGCTGGCGCTGGCCCTCTCCAGCCTCTCGTCACGGCAGACCCAGGTCGAGTCGCTGTTTATTGACGAAGGGTTTGGCACGCTCGATCCAGACAGTCTGGATCTGGCGCTCGCCAGCCTCGACTCCCTGCAGGCCGCCGGTCGCCAGATCGGGGTCATCTCCCACGTTCAGACGCTTGTAGAGCGGATTGGCGTGCAGATCAGAGTCGAAGCCCTCGGCGGCGGCGAGAGCCGGGTAGTGGTTCCCTGAGAGCCTTCGGCTCAATCACCACTACCATCGGTCCACCACGCCGTAAATAACAAGACCCCGCCAATTGGCGGGGTCTTGTTGAGAGGCTATCAGCCGAAGCGGTAGGCGCCCATATAGAGGCTGCCGCCATCCCAGCTTTCGTGCAGCCGGGTGGGCGCCACACCGTCGGCCGCCCCCAACGCCACAAAGAGCGGGCGCAGGTGGTCGTCGTGGGGATGGGACTCCACCGCACCGGGAGCCTGCTGGCGATAGTCGAGCAGCGCCAGCCGATCCTCGTCGGCCATCTTCTGCTCCAGCCAGTCGACAAACTGGCTGGCCCACTCCGGCACCGGCGAGCCTTCCGGTGCCAGCGCCCGCAGGTTGTGGGTGATGGCGCCTGAGGCGAGGATGCCAATCCCCTGACTGCGCAACGCCCCCAACACCTCTCCCAACTGCCACAACTGGGCCGGGGTGAAGCTGGCGGGAATGGAGATCTGCACCAGCGGGATCTCGCTGTTTGGGTCGATCAGGGAGAGCGGCGACCAGACCCCGTGATCCAGCTCGCGCCGCACCGGGGTGGCGGTCAGTCCGGCCAGTGCCAGCTGGTCGCTCACCCCTTGTTGCAGCCACTCGGGGCTGCTGGCAGGCCAGCGCATCCGGTAGAGGGGCTCGGGGAAGCCATAGAAGTCGTACATCAAGGCCGGTTTGGGCTCGACGTTGATCTGTAGCTCGCGGCTGAACCAGTGGGCGGAGATGACCACCAGCCCCTTGAGCTCACCCAGACGCAGGGTTCGCAGAAAGCGGGTGGCGGGTTGCTCACGCAGCACCAGATCCGGTGCGCCGTGGGAGATAAACCAGACAGGGGCGAGGGACATAAAGCAGACTCCAACAAAGTATCAGGGGGCGATACCGGAGGGGATATCGCTGTTGGAATCGATTATCCTCCCGCCATGAAAGGTGGACAATCCAGCAAGATAGATAAGAACTATCAACCAATGGTTGATAATTTCACGCTTTCACGACCGGTAAGCAGCAATAGATATCAAGGCTGCGACGCTTCCGGCTGCAGTCGGACTGCGCGAAGCGCCATCCGGGTCGCTGCACTGTGATCCTGCCACTCTCGCCACGCCAATCCCTCGGCGGCCACCTCCCCTTTCACCGGATGGGAGAAAATCGCCAGCAGTCGCGCATTATCAGGCCAGTAGCGGGCTGGCAGTGTCTGAACCAGCAGCAGGGCGGCGCCCAGCAAGAGCAGAGCCCATCCGGTTTCATGGCTGTTTTTCATCTCGGCCTCCTTCACCCGTGCGCCAATGAACTAACATTTTTGCGCAAGCCGGTGACAAGACGGTGACAGCGGACGGGTGGTCATTTTACAACATCTGAACCTCAACCCGGCCAAACAACCACAGATGGCAACATTTGTATCCCTTCAGCCCGAACCTGTGGCCGTATGCTCTAAAATGTGACTCACAGGAAAACGTTATCCCTGAAAAGAAAACGTTATCTGGTCAAAACGTTGTTTCTGGATCATAAAAAGATTCCAAAAACTGGTGTATATTGCTCGGCGGAAATTCCTTAACCATGAAGATTGACATGAAAAAGACCAAAATTGTCTGCACCATCGGTCCGAAGACCGAATCCAAAGAAATGCTGGCCAAAATGCTGGACGCCGGCATGAACGTCATGCGCCTGAACTTCTCCCACGGTGACTACGCCGAGCACGGCAGCCGCATCAGCAACCTGCGCGCTGTAATGGCCGAGACCGGCAAGCACGCAGCTATCCTGCTGGACACCAAGGGTCCGGAAATCCGTACCATGAAGCTGGAAGGCGGCAACGACGTCGCGCTGGTCGCTGGCCAGACTTTCACCTTCACCACCGACCAGACCGTGGTTGGCAACAAAGACAAAGTGGCTGTGACCTATGCAGGTTTCGCCAACGATCTGCGCGTCGGCAACCGCATTCTGGTTGATGACGGCCTGATCGGTCTGGACGTTATCGAAATCACCGAGCGCGAAGTTATCTGTAAAGTGCTGAACAACGGTGACCTGGGCGAGAACAAAGGCGTTAACCTGCCGGGCGTCTCCATCAAGCTGCCGGCCCTGGCCGAGAAAGACAAGCGCGACCTGATCTTCGGTTGCGAGCAAGGCGTTGATTTCGTTGCTGCTTCTTTCATCCGCAAGAAAGAAGACGTTCTGGAAATCCGTGAGCACCTGAAAGCCCACGGTGGCGAGAACATCCAGATCATCTCCAAGATCGAAAACCAGGAAGGTCTGGACAACTTCGACGAGATCCTGGCTGTTTCCGACGGCATCATGGTTGCTCGTGGCGACATGGGTGTAGAGATCCCGGTTGAAGAAGTTATCTTCGCCCAGAAGATGATCATCGCCAAGTGCAACAAAGCCCGCAAAGTGGTTATCACTGCCACCCAGATGCTGGACTCCATGATCAAGAACCCGCGTCCGACCCGCGCCGAAGCTGGTGACGTGGCCAACGCCATCCTGGACGGTACCGACGCAGTCATGCTGTCCGGTGAATCCGCCAAGGGTAAGTACCCGCTGGAAGCCGTGACCATCATGGCCACCATCTGCGAGCGTACCGATGCCGTGATGCCGTCCAACCTGTCTGCTGCAAACGACAGCAACAAGCTGCGCATCACCGAAGCCGTATGTAAAGGCGCCGTAGAGACCTCCGAGAAGCTGGACGCCCCGCTGATCGTGGTTGCTACCGAAGGCGGCAAATCTGCCAAGGCCATTCGCAAGTACTTCCCGAAAGCCTGGATCCTGGCTATCACCACCAACAAGAAAACTGCTGCCCAGCTGGTTCTGACCAAGGGTGTGGTTGCTCACGTGGTTGACAGCATCGCCTCTACCGACGATTTCTATCGCATCGGTAAAGAAGCCGCGCTGGAAATCGGCATGGGTCTGAAAGGTGACGTGGTTGTGATGGTCTCCGGTGCTCTGGTACCGAGCGGCACCACCAACACCGCTTCTGTTCACGTTCTTTAATCAGAGCTGAACGAGTTGAAAACGGCGCCTGCGGGCGCCGTTTTTTTTGTCCCTCCCCCCTGCTTACCTGACAAGCCCGGTGTTAGAATCCACGCGAATTTAATCTATGCGGGAAATCTCCCGAATATCGCGTAATAACCCGGAAGTTATATGCCCTCAATACGTTTTAAAAGAGTCTCGGCCACCCTGTTGCCGCTGCTCTGTCTCCTCGCCAGCCTCTGCGTCCCGCAAGCCATGGCGCAAGATGTCCCCTCTCGCAACGCAGTTCAGCGAGCGCTGGATGGTCTGGGTAAATCAGAGACCCTGACCGTCAGTCAGCAAGCAGATCAGAAGTTGCTGACCGAAACCCTCGGCCTGCTCGACAACATCGACAAGGAGGAGGCGAAGGCCAAGACCCAGGCCCAGCGGATCCGCAACCTGCCCACCGAACTCAGAGAGATCAGCGCCAAGCTCGATGCCCTGACCAAGGGCAAAAGTGCAGAGCAGATCAAGAGCGAATACGCCAGCATGAGTCTGGCAGAACTCGACAGCCGTCAGCCGGAAGTGCTGGCCAACATGCAGGCGGCCCAGGAGGCCCTCGGCGCCATCGGCAGCCAGCTCACCAGCTTGCAGACACTGCCGGAGCGAGCCCAGGCCAGCATGAGCCGTGCCTACCAGCGCAGTCAGGAGATCCGCAGCCGCCTCAACGCAGGTGAAAGCGTCTCCAGCGCCGAGAAGATGAAGCTCGGTGCCGAGCTGGCCCTGCTCGACCTGCAACTGGCCCACCTGCAAAAGGAGCTGGATAACCGTACCAGCATGCAGGATCTGGCGATCAAGCAGCGCGACTACCAGAGCGCCCGTCTCGCCAGCGAAGAGCAGAAACTGCAGCTGTTGCAGGATCAGAGCAGCGCCAAGCGCCTCGGCGACACCGAAAAAACCGCCGAGCAGACCGGTGAACTGGTGGCGACCGAAGACAGCCCGCTGGTGCAAAAAGAGCAGGAGCTCAACCACCAGCTCAGCCAGCAGCTGATCGGTGCCACTACCAGCCTCAACTCGCTGGTCCAGAAAAACCTGCAAGCCAAGAGCTGGCTGGAGCGCGGCATCCAGACCGAGCGCAACCTCAATGAACAGGTGCAGATGCTCAAGGGCAATCTGCTGCTGTCGCGCATCCTCTATCAGCTCTATCAGCAGCTGGAGGCGGCCCCCACCATCGCCGTCAAAAACCTGGAAGAGCAGATCGCCGATCTCCATCTGGCCCAGTTTGAACTGAGCCAGCAGCGTGACCAGCTGTTCCAGAAGAACCTCTATCTGGACAATCTGATCGCCGGCAGCAAGGATCCGGTGAGCGAGGAGGACAAAGAGAGCCTTGCCAAGCTGCTCGACACCCGCATCAATCTGCTCGATCAGCTCAACCGCCAGCTCGACAGCCAGCTCACCAACGCCATCAGCCTGCAGCTGACCCAGCAGCAGCTGGCGCGGGTCTATGCCTCTATCGAATTTACCCTGCAGCAACACATCTTCTGGGTAAGCAGCAACAAGCCCATCGACAGCAAGTGGTTTATCAGCTGGCCCGCCCAGGCCTACAAACAGGCCTCCGACTGGGTATTGAAACCGGACTGGAAACGCTGGCGCGAAGAGCTGCTGGGGATCTCCCTGCTCGCCTTCCCGCTGCTGCTGATCGGCGGCCTGCTGGTCTGGAAACGTCCGGCGCTGGTTGAGCGCGAGAAGAAGATCACCAAGGACCTTGGCCGTTTCCGTCAGGACAGCCAGTGGCACACCCCGCGCGCCCTGCTCTATACCGTGCTGCAACGCCTGCCGGGCAGCATGTTCATTCTCGCTGGCGGTCTGCTGCTCACCTACTGCGGTCTGCTCAGTCCCAAGCTGATGTTCCAAATCACCCTGAACCTCGCCCTCGGCTATCTGGTGTTCAGCGTCTATCTGGCGGTGATGCGCCCGGGTGGCATCGCCGAAACCCACTTCCGGATCCCGAAAGCGGAGCTGCAGGCCAAGCGCAACAGCATGCGCTACATCTGGTTGCCACTGCTGCCGCTCATCATGCTCGCAACCAAGGCGGTGGTTGAACCCTCCACCCTGGGCAACGACGTGATCGGTCAGGCTATGACCCTGACCCTGCTGGGGCTGGCCGCCTATCTGGTGTTCCCCATCTCCCGCGCCCGCATCAAGGGCGAGGCGAGCATGCAGAAGTCGCTGATCGCCATCGCCCTGGCGCTGGCGCCGGTGGCGCTGATCGTGCTGGCGGTGCTCGGTTACTACTACACCGCGCTGAAGCTCACCGGTCGCCTGATCGAATCCTTCTACCTCATCATCATCTGGAGCCTGGTCTACCGCACCGCCCTGCGTGGTCTGGAGCTGGCAGCACGTCGTCTGGCCTACCGCCGTGCGGTGGCCAAGCGTGAGCACAAATCTTCGGAAGATGCGGAAGGGGGCGAATCCATCGAAGAGCAGCCCATGGATCTGGAGGATGTCAGCCAGCAGTCCCTGCGTCTGACCCGTACCGTGCTGATGCTGATCTTCGGCGTCGCCTTCTACTGGCTCTGGTCCGATCTGGTCGCGGTCTTCTCCTACCTCGACAGCATGGTGCTGTGGCACCGCAGCGAAGGCACTGGCGCCAACGCCGTGCTGTTCCCCATCAGCCTGAGTGACGTGCTGATCGGCTTCCTGCTGCTCGGCGGTGCCTGGTCACTGGCGCGCAACCTGCCGGGCTTGCTGGAGGTGCTGGTGCTCTCCAAGCTCAACCTGGCTCAGGGGACCGCCTACGCCATCACCACCATGCTCAACTACGTACTGATCGGCTTTGGCTCCCTCACCGCTCTCTCCATGATGGGCGTGCAGTGGGACAAGCTGCAGTGGGTAGCGGGTGGTCTGTCAGTCGGTATCGGTTTCGGCATGAAGGAGATCCTCTCCAACTTCGTCTCCGGCATCATCATCCTGTTCGAGCGTCCGGTGCGGATCGGTGACACCGTCACCATCGGCTCCTTCTCCGGTACCGTCTCGCGGATCCGCATTCGCGCCACCACCCTGACCGACTTCGACCGCAAAGAGGTGATCATCCCCAACCAGCAGCTGATGACAGAACGGCTCATCAACTGGTCGCTGAGTGACACCGTCACCCGGGTGATCGTGCGGGTGGGCGTGGCGTACGGCTCGGATCTGGAGCTGACCCGCACCCTGCTCAAACAGGCGGCCGACGAAAACAGCCGGGTGCTGAAAGACCCAGCCCCCATCGTCTACTTCCTCACCTTTGGCGCCAGCACTCTGGATCACGAGCTGCGCTTCTTCGTGAGCGAACTGGGTGATCGCAACCCGGCGGTAGACGAGTTGAACCGCAAGATCGACCAGCTGTTCCGCGAGAACGGCATCGAGATCGCCTTCAACCAGATGGATGTCTACATCAAGAACATGCAGGGCGAAGAGCAGAAGGTGGAGTCCAACTCCGCCGCTCTGCCACCTCCCGCGGAAGATGGCAAGCAGCCAGCCTGATAGCGAACTGCACTGATCTGATGACAACAGCCGCTCACCCAGGTGAGCGGCTTTTTTATGTTCCCGTTGCTACGATCGTCCCCTCAGGCAACCACCGGAGAGTGATAAATGAGTTTACCCGCTGCGGTCTCTCACCTAATGTAGGCTGACGAACGGGAGAGCAGGGAGCCGCGTTTTCGCCCATGGATGACCAACAACTAGAGCACATTCTGTTTCGCTCCTTTGATGTGATCCCGCTCCCAATCCTGGTGTCCGAGTCGACAGCCAGCCAGGGTCATATGTCACTCGACCGGATCCCCCTGCGTCGCCATCTCTTCCTCAACAGGGCCTTTCGCGAACAGCTGGGCTATGAGCTGCAGGATCTGCCGGACATGGAGAGTTGGTTTCACCTCGCCTATCCCGATGAGAGCTATCGCAACTCGGTAATTCAGGCCTGGCATAACCAGATAGAGCAGAGCCTGCACCATGGGCTGGAGGTCGCCGAAATGCCTGCGCTGATCCGCTGCAAGAGCGGTCAGTCGCGCTGGTTTATCGTCACTGCCCAGCTGGGGGCAGATGCCATCCCGGATAGCCATATCGTCACCTTTCGCGATATCCACGACCTGCAATGCATGGTAGAAGAGGTGAGCCGCCTCTCCTGCACCGATCCCCTAACCGAACTGACCAACCGGCGTGGCGCACAGCAACAGCTGCAGGCTCTCTGGTTGCAGGGCCAGCCCCTCTCGGTAGTACTGGGAGATATCGATCATTTCAAGCAGGTCAATGACCGCTACGGCCACCCTGCGGGCGATGCCGCGCTCTGCGCCGTCGCCCACGCCATGGCGGGCCAGCTGTTGCCGGGGGAGAGTTTGGCCCGTTGGGGCGGGGAGGAGTTCCTGCTGATCCTGCCAGACTGCAGCATTGAACAGGCAGCACGGCGCGCCGAACAACTGCGCCAGCATGTCAGTACCACCCGCTTGCCATGGCAAGGAAAACAGATCGCGCTAACCATCAGTCTGGGGTGTGCCAGCATGAAGGGTCAGGAGAGCATCGACTATCTGCTGATGATGGCAGACCGGGCCCTTTATCAGGCGAAGGAGCAGGGACGTAACCGGGTGGTCATCTCGGCACAATAGCCTGATAGCCAGAAAGGGAAGCTCGCACGCAACCATAAAAAAACCGAAGCACCAGGCTTCGGTTTTTTACTGCGGCAACTGGCATAGGCCAGCCGACCATTACTTCTTGATGCGGATAACCGGAGTCTCGCCCACAGTCACGGCACCAGTCATCTTCACCAGCTCTTTGATCTCGTCCATGTTGGAGATGACCACCGGAGTCAGGGTAGATTTGGCTTTTGCTTCCAGAACGGCCAGATCGAATTCGATGATGGTATCACCGCGCTTGACCTGCTGGCCTTCCTGAGCGATACGCTTGAAGCCTTCGCCTTTCAGTTCAACGGTGTCGATACCGAAGTGAACGAACAGCTCGATACCAGAGTCGGACTCCAGAGAGAACGCATGGTTGGTCTCGAAGATTTTTCCGATGGTGCCATCGCACGGAGCAACCATCTTGTTGCCAGCCGGCTTGATGGCGATACCGTCACCCACGATCTTCTCGGCGAAGACAACGTCAGGCACATCTTCGATCGGCACGATTTCGCCAGACAGCGGAGCGAAGATTTCGATGCCGCCGGTATCAGCGCTATCGTCGGACACCAGTTTCTTCAGTTTGTCGAACAGACCCATAGTAAAAGCTCCTAGAGATGATTTGTCGCTGTTTGCAGCCGATCTTAGCAGACTGCCTTCTGCTTGATAAAGTTATCTACGCACGCTTCGATTTCAGCAGCGGTGGCAAAGCTCAATGCCTGGTCAGCCATTGCCTTCACATCTTCGAAGCTGGTGTTGCGGATAAGCTTCTTGATACGCGGTACAGAGATGGCGCTCATGGAGAACTCATCCAGACCCATACCCAGCAGCAGCAGGGTGGCGCGCTCGTCACCAGCCAGTTCACCACACATACCGGTCCACTTGCCTTCGGCGTGGGACGCATCGATAACCATCTTGATCAGGGTCAGGACGGAGGGTGACAGCGGGTTGTACATAGCGGAGATCATCTCGTTACCGCGATCGACAGCCAGGGTGTACTGGGTCAGGTCGTTGGTACCGATACTGAAGAAATCCACTTCCTTGGCCAGATGATGAGCCATCACGGCAGCGGCCGGGGTCTCGATCATGATACCCACTTCGATGGATTCATCAAAGGCTTTGCCTTCAGCACGCAGTTCGGCTTTCAGCGTCTCCACGGTAGCTTTCAGGCTACGGAACTCTTCGACAGAGATGATCATCGGGAACATGATGCGCAGTTTGCCGAAGGCAGACGCACGCAGAATGGCCCGCAGCTGAGCGTGCATGATGTCTTCGCGGTCGAAGAAAATACGCACGGCACGCCAGCCCAGGAAGGGGTTCATCTCTTTCGGGAAATTCATGTACGGCAGCTCTTTGTCGCCGCCAATGTCCATGGTACGCACGATGATCGGCTGATCCGGCATCGCTTCGGCCACTTCTTTGTAGGCTTTGAACTGCTCGTCTTCGGTCGGCAGCGCGTCACGGTCCATGAACAGGAACTCGGTACGGTACAGACCCACGCCTTCGGCGCCATTGCGGATGGCACCTTCGGTATCCTTGACGGTACCGATGTTGGCGCACACTTCGACCTGGTGACCATCCAGCGTGATGGCAGGCAGATCTTTCAGCTTGGCCAGCTCATCTTTCTCGGCCTGGAACTGAGCCTGGAACTTCTTGGCTTCGTTCAGCTGTTCAGCGGTCGGATTGATGATGATCTGGTTATTGATCGCATCCAGCACCAGCATGTCACCGTTCTTGACGCGCTCGGTGATGTCGTTGGTGCCTACCACGGCCGGCAGCTCCAGGGAGCGGGCCATGATGGAGGTGTGAGAGGTACGGCCACCGATATCGGTGACGAAACCCAGCACATATTTCAGGTTGATCTGAGCGGTTTCAGACGGGGTCAGGTCTTTGGCGACCAGGATCACCTCTTCGTCGATGGTGCTCAGGTTGACAACGGCGATGCCCAGCACGTTCTTCACCAGACGGGTACCGATGTCACGGAAGTCGGTAGCGCGCTCGCGCAGATAGGGGTCATCCAGCTCGGCCATCATCTTGGCGTACTGCTCGATCACCTCATAGATGGCTTTGTCGGCGGATGCCTTGTTCTCTTTGATGAAGGATTTGATATCCCCTTCCAGCTCCTCATCTTCGAGCAACATGATGTGGCCTTCGAAGATGGCCTCTTTTTCCTCACCGAAGGTGCGACCGGCCATCTCTTTGATGGCTTCCAGCTGGGCAGCTGACTTGGTACGAGCTTCGAGGAAACGGTTGATCTCGCCATCAATCTGATCAGCAGAGATTTTGCCCTGATTGATAACGATTTCATCTTCTTTAAGAAGAAGCGCCTTACCGAATGCGATACCGGGGGACGCAAGAATGCCAGATATCATAATCCTTCCTATTAAAACGACTGTGGGGGAGGAATCTAAAGCTGGATTACTCCAGCTCGTCCATCAGGGCAACCAGCTTCTCAACAGCTTGCTGGGCATCCGGGCCGTCAGCCTGGATGGTTACGTTGGTGCCCTTGGTCAGGCCCAGGGTCTGCAGCTTGAACAGGCTCTTGGCGCTGGCGGACTTGCCACCGGAGACCACAGTGATCTCGCTTTGGAATTCTTTGGCTTCTTTCACGAACTGAGCTGCCGGACGGGTGTGCAGGCCGTTTTCAGCAGTAATAACAACAGACTTCTCGTACATGGTTTCACCCCATATTATTGATATTTTTTGGTGGATTGGTCGTTTTTGAAGCAACCTGACCCACCGTGTCAGTATGGATATGTTGTAAAGTAACGAAAGCAGACCCGCAATGGTTTAATCCAGGTCAAGTTTCTGTGCAGTAATCGGCGCGCTGGTTGGCAATTTTCAGTTATTGGGCTACAAGCCGCATCAGGACTGGCCTGAAATTATTTTATAACGAAAAATAACACTTTGTTACTTTGTGATACCCAGCCAGCAAACACCGCGTGACGCCGCACAGGATATGAGATTTAGAGCGGAATGTCTGCTTTTTTTCTCACTCCGGAACTTGTTATTTTACCCCAAAAAATAAGGATCAAGTGACACTAACAGGGGTTGAGTCTAGCCCATAAAGAAGCGGCGCTCCTGGGAGCGCCGCTGTTTTGAAAGATTCCGATCAGTTACTGCTGCAGTTCCTGCTCGCTGAACACCCCGGCAAACAGGGCGCTGGAGAGGTAACGCTCCGCCGCACTCGGCAGAATGACCACTATGGTTTTGCCCGCAAATTCCGGCAGCTCGGCCAGACGGCTGGCAGCCACCACCGCAGCACCGGAGCTGATACCGGCCAGGATCCCCTCCTCCTCCATCAGGCGGCGGGCCATCTCGATGGCTTCATCGCTGGTCACCTTCTCCACCCGGTCGATGAGGGAGAGGTCCAGGTTGCCCGGGATAAAGCCTGCGCCGATCCCCTGGATCTTGTGGGGGCCCGGTTTGATCTCTTCCCCGGCCAACTTCTGACTGATGACCGGCGACTCGGCCGGTTCGACCGCGACAGAGACCACCGCCTTGCCCTGGGTCTTCTTCAGATAGCGGGAGACACCGGTAATGGTGCCACCGGTACCGACCCCGGCCACGAACACATCCACCTCACCGTCAGTGGCATCCCAAATCTCGGGGCCAGTGGTCTTTTCGTGGATCTCCGGGTTGGCCGGGTTTTCAAACTGTTGCAGCAACACATACTTGCCCGGCTCGGATTCGAGGATCTCGTTGGCCTTGGCAATGGCCCCCTTCATGCCGAGCGGCCCTTCGGTCAGCACCAGATTGGCACCGAGCGCCTTGAGCAGCTTGCGGCGCTCCAGGCTCATGGTGGCCGGCATGGTCAGGGTGATGGGATAGCCGCGAGCCGCCGCGACAAAGGCCAGAGCAATGCCCGTGTTGCCGCTGGTGGGCTCGATGATCTCCTTACCCTTGGTCAGGATGCCGCGCTTCTCGGCATCCCAGATCAGGTTGGCACCGATACGGCACTTGACGCTGAAGCTGGGGTTGCGGCTCTCGATCTTGGCCAGCACGCGACCTTTGGTAACACGGTTGAGACGAACCAGCGGGGTGTGACCGATAGTCTGGCTGTTGTCCTCAAAAATTTTGCTCATGGCGCTATCCCTGTGTTTGTTACGACGATGAAACAAGATTACCCTGTGGTTTCTGAATGAGAAGTGACTATTCGTTATAACCATATGGTATTACAACATATAGAGCTTATTCTCTCTGGCCCCTGACTCCGGGCGCCAATCGTCAAAGGAACCGACGTTATGGGATTTTCAGGAAGCAGCCAGTATCTCGCCTCCGATGCATTGAAGATGGCGGTCAATGCCGCCATCACCCTCGAAAAACCGCTGCTGATCAAAGGGGAGCCGGGCACCGGCAAGACGGTGCTGGCGGAAGCGGTCGCCGACCATCTCGGCACCGACCTCATTGCCTGGCATATCAAGTCCACCACCAAGGCCCAACAGGGACTCTACGAATATGATGCGGTGGCCCGGCTGCGGGACTCCCAGCTCGGCGACCCCAGAGTGGCCGATATCAGCCACTACATTCGTAAAGGCAAACTGTGGCAGGCCTTCAGCTCCGAGCAGCGACCTGTGCTGCTGATCGACGAGATCGACAAGGCCGACATCGAATTCCCCAACGATCTGCTGCTGGAGCTGGATCGGATGGAGTTCGACGTCTACGAAACCGGCGAGCGAGTCAAGGCACGCCAGCGGCCTGTGGTCATCATCACCTCCAACAATGAGAAAGAGCTGCCGGACGCCTTCCTGCGCCGCTGTTTCTTCCACTACATCCGCTTCCCCGACAAGGCCGAGATGCAGGCCATCGTCAAACTCCACTACCCCGACCTCAAGGAGAGCCTGCTTGGCGAGGCAATGGAGCTCTTCTTCGAACTGCGCGAAGTAGAGGGGCTGCGCAAGAAGCCCTCCACCTCGGAACTACTGGACTGGATCCGCCTGCTCTTGGCCGACGATATCGCCCCCGAGGCGATGCGCGCCCGCGAGCCCGGCAAGCTGGTGACCGCGCTATATGGCGCCCTGCTCAAGACCGAGCAGGATTTGCATCTCTTCGAGAAGCTCGCCTTTCTGGCCCGGCGCGGCAGCTGACCCATGCTGATCGACTTTTTTACCCACCTGCGCCGCCACAAGCTCCCCTGCAGCCTGCGTGAGCTGCTGGACTTGCACGCCGCGCTGGCAGCCCGGCTGGTCGCTGCCGATATGGACGAGTTCTACCAACTCTCCCGCTGCCTGCTGGTAAAAGACGAGGCCCACTACGATCGCTTCGATCGCGCCTTCGCCGAATACTACGAAGGGCTGGAAGCCATCCCCCTGCTGCCGGAGAGCCTGCCCGAGGAGTGGCTGCGCAAGGAGTTCGAACGGCTGTTGAGCCCAGAGGAGAAGGCGCTGCTCACATCCCTCGGCGGACTCGACAAGCTGCTGGAAACCCTTAACCAGCGATTACGCGAGCAGAAAGAGCGCCACGCCGGTGGCAACAAGTGGGTGGGAACCGGTGGCAGCAGCCCGTTTGGCCACGGCGGTTTTCACCCCGAGGGCATCCGCATGGGTGGAGAAGGGCAGCACGGCAAGGCGACCAAGGTGTGGGAGGCCCGCCACTATCGCAACTTCAGCGACGACTCGCCGCTAGGCCAGCGCGCCATCCAGCTGGCGCTGCGCAAGCTAAGACGCTGGGTGCGCAAAGGCAATCCCGACGAGCTGGATCTCGACGACACCATAAAAAGTTCTGCCCGCCAGGGCTGGCTCGATGTGAAGCTGCGGCCCGAGCGCCACAACGGGGTCAAACTGTTGGTCTTTTTCGATGTCGGAGGCTCCATGGATGCCCACGTGGCCGAGGTGCAGCGCCTCTTCTCCGCCCTGCGCCACGAGTTCAAGCATCTGGAGTACTTCTATTTTCACAACTGCCTCTACGACTTCGTCTGGAAGGATAACGCCCGCCGCTTTGAGGAGCGGTTCGATACCCTGCGGCTGCTGCGCACCTATGGCAGCGACTACCGGGTGATCCTGGTGGGGGATGCCACCATGGGCCCCTACGAGATCACCTGGCCGGGCGGCAGTGTCGAGCAGTGGAACGAGGAGTCGGGTCAGGTGTGGCTCACCCGCTTGCAGCAGCACTTTCCCAAACTGGTGTGGATCAATCCCACCCCGCGGCGGGAGTGGCTCTGGCATCCCTCCATCAAACTGATGAATGACGTGGTTGGCGGACGGATGCATCCGCTGACCCTGGCGGGTCTCGCTGCGGCGATCAACCAGCTCTAACCCTCTCTACCCTATAAACCGACAAGCCGGGAACGCACCCGGCGAGGAGCAAAGATGACCTCTATCGTGATCAGTGGCTCAGGCCTCTATACCCCACCCTTTGCCGTCAGCAATGAAGAGCTGGTGGCCGCCTTCAACCAGTATGTGGATCTCTACAACGAGGAGAACGCCTCCGCCATCGATGCCGGCCAGCTTCCCGCCAAGCAGCACTCCAGCTGCGAGTTCATCGAGAAGGCATCCGGCATCAAGAGCCGTTATCTGGTGAGCCGCGAGGGAGTACTCAATCCCGATATCATGCAACCGCTGCTGGCGGAGCGGCCCGATGAGATGCCCTCCATCATGGTGGAGATGGCGGTGGCCGCCGCCGAGCAGGCACTGATCGCCGCCGGTCGCGAGCCGGGAGAGATCGACTTGGTCATCGTCGCCGCCTCCAACATGCCGCGCCCCTACCCAGCGCTGGCCATCGAGCTGCAGCATTATCTGGGGGCGAGCGGCATGGCCTTTGACATGAACGTGGCCTGCTCGTCTGCCACCTTCGGCATCAAGACAGCCGCCGATATGCTGGCGGCAGGCACCGCCAAACTGGCGCTGGTAGTCAATCCGGAGATCTGCTCGGGACACCTCAATTTCCGGGACAGAGACAGTCACTTTATCTTCGGCGATGCCTGCACCGCGGTGCTGCTGGAGCGGGAGGCCGATTGCAAGGTGGCCAATCCGTGGCAACTGGTGGCCAGCAAGCTGGTGACCCAGTACTCCAACAACATCCGCAACAACTTCGGCTTTCTGAACCGGCTGAGCCCGCGCACCCGCTACGGCGACGACAAGCTGTTTCGCCAGCAGGGGCGCAAGGTGTTCAAGGAGGTGTTGCCGCTGGTGTGCGACCAGATAGCCAACCAGCTCGATGAGCAGGGCTGGCCTGCCGAGAGCCTGAACCGGCTCTGGCTCCATCAGGCCAACCTCACCATGAACCAGTTCATCGGTCGCAAGCTGCTGGGTCACGATGCCAGCCAGCAGGAGGCGCCGGTCATTCTTGATAGCTATGGTAATACCAGCTCGGCGGGTTCCATCATCGCGTTTCATCTGTACAATCGCGACCTTCCTGCGGGGGCCCGCGGCGTACTTTGCTCCTTTGGCGCTGGCTACTCCATCGGTAGCCTGCTGCTACAACGACAGTAACAGAGTGCGCGGGGAGAGTGGCCCGCGCCCTGTACTCTGATTGGGGTTTGGCGCTGTTTCGCCGCTAGCCCCGCTCTCGGTTCACCCTTACGAGAGGAGAAAACGGGCATAAATAGTGGCCAGACCATGACTATTGATCCGAAAACACCGTACTACTGTGACAACGCATACCGACAAGCCATTGATGAAAAACTTATTTTTCAGATTGGTTGCAATTTTTGAGTACCATGGTGCAACGGGGCGATATCTGGATCACAAGATGACAGGAAAAGGCTGCAATTTGTCATCCTTTGCCAATGATGGCTTCCAATGAATTCGAGGTTTGCTATCATCCGGAGACATTTCTTATCTGTCGCCGGCTACAAAAGAATCCCCTCATGTACACACAGTTCTTCGGCCTATCGGAACCGCCTTTCTCCATCTCGCCCAATCCCAAATACCTCTATATGAGTGAGCGCCACGGCGAAGCCCTTGCTCACCTCAACTACGGATTGCAGGATGGTGGCGGCTTTGTGCTGCTGACCGGCGAAGTGGGCACCGGCAAAACCACCGTCTCCCGCTGCCTGTTGCAGCAGTTGCCAGCAGAGACCGAGATCGCCTACATCCTCAACCCCTCCCTGACCGAACGGGATCTGCTGGCCGCCATCTGTGACGAGTTTCAACTCACCTACCCCGCCGAGGCCGGGATCAAGCAACTGTTCGACCTTATCCGCGACCACCTGCTGGCCAACCTGACCGCAGGCAAGCGCAGCGTGGTACTGGTGGATGAGGCCCAACATCTGTTGCCCGAGGTATTGGAGCAGTTGCGTCTGCTGACCAACCTGGAAACCGACGAGAAAAAACTGCTGCAAATCGTGCTGATCGGCCAACCCGAACTGCAACAGATGCTGCGCCTGCCCCTGTTGCGCCAACTGGCCCAGCGCATCACCGCCCGCTACCACCTGCTGCCCCTCTCCGCCACCGATGTGGATGCCTACGTCCGCTTCCGGCTGCAAGTAGCCGGTTGTGTGCAGCCCATTTTTACCCCCAGAGCGATCCAGACGCTGCATCGGCTCTCCGGCGGCATTCCGCGCCTGATCAACCTCATCTGCGATCGCGCCCTGCTCGCAGCCTTCGCCCGTGGCAGCTACAAGATTGTCCATGGCGACATCAGCCAGGCGGCGTTCGAGGTGAGCGGCGTCCGTGATGAGGGAAGCTGGCTTTCCGGTCTGATGGTGACACTGGCTGGCGCCTTGCTGGTAGCAGCAGGCTGGTGGGGCTGGCAATTTTTCGGCGTATTCCCCGAACGGCCTGTGGTCAAGGTCGAGGTGCCTGTCACCGTTGACGAGACCGCCGAACAACAAGATCAGTTGACCGAGGCCATCAATCAGGCCCTCGACCCCGAGAGCGCCATGCAGAATCTCTATCGGGTCTGGGGCTATGAACCGGAACCGTTCGATGCCACCTGTGACAACGCCCCTCGCGCCGGTCTGCGCTGCCAGGAGGGAGAGGCAAGCCTCGAGGAGCTGCGCGCCCTGCAGCATCCCGCCATGATCACGCTCACTGACCAGAATGGCGGTCTCTATTACGCCACCCTGGTCAATCTGGGGCCAAGCAAGGCCAGCCTGATGATCGGCAACCAGAGCTGGCAAGTGGATCGCCAGTGGCTCACCGACAACTGGGGTGGCAGCTATACCCTGCTCTGGCGCATGCCGAAAGGGGGCGTCAGCCTGATCGCCAGCAATGCCGGACAGACCCAGATCCAGTGGCTCGACAACGCCCTGAGTCGAGCATTGCAACAACCCGAACGCAAGGTGCGCCGTTTCGATGGCGAGCTCAAGACCAAACTGCAGCAGTTCCAGCGGGATCAGGGGCTCACCCCTGATGGCATCGCCGGCAGCAACACCCTGCTGCGGCTCAACGCTCTCTCCGGCGAACCCATGCCAAGACTGGAGGAGGCCTCCTGATGTCTACCCTGCTCAATGCTCTGCGCCGTGCCCAGCAGCCTTCGCAACAGAGCCATATTCCCGCCATGGGGCTGGCAGTAGCCCGCGAAGAGACGCAACCCGCGCGCCGTATCGGCTGGCTGCTGGCCCCCCTTGCCCTGCTGCTGGGGGCGGGTGCCAACTATGGCTGGCATCTAATCCACCTGCGTCCCATCGAGGAGAAGGTGGAGGTAAAAGAGGTGATTGCCTCCCCCTTCGTGCGGGTTGAGCCCAAGGCGATGGTGACCCGTCCGCTGCCCCCGCCCCTGCCGGAACCTGTAGTGCAGCAGCCCAGGGTCGCAGCGGCTGCCAGCAATCCGGCAGCCAGTCGACCAACCTTGGCCGAACAATTGATGCGCGCCCTCAACGAAACACCGCTGCAACAGGAATCGGGTACAGTTTCCCAAAGCGTGCAGCCGACCCAGTTGATGTCGCTGAATGCCGCTCCGCTTTCGGTTCGCCAGCAAGTGCCCGCATTCAGCTATGGCTCCCATGTGTTCTCATCCAATCCGGCCAAGCGGGCCGTGGTGCTCAATGGCCGCGAATACCGGGAAGGGAGCGAGATAGCCCCCGGGGTCGTGCTCGCCACCATCGACCAGCAGTACATTGTGCTGGATATCGGAGGCCAGAGCGTAACCCTCAAGGCGTTGCAGGATTGGCAAGGGTGAGTACACACCTTCCCCTGATAATCGCTGGCAAGCAGGATGCACCTCGCCTGAGTGCCACTTTTATGAGCATTCAAAGGTTTACGGTGTGATGAAATATCCATTTTTACGGTTTGGTGCGCCCCGACCCGTTGTGTCACAGCACGCAGCCGTACACAATACGCAGCCGCCCCAGAGCCTGGAATTTGTTGATTAATATGACGCTACGATTCAGGGATGACATCTTGACCCTGCTGCTGGCCCGGTGCCGACAGCTTCCTTTGACTCGCGTCACCGGAGTGTTCTTTCTGGTGCTGCTGCTGATGCTGGCCCAGCAGAGCGCAGCCCTCACCTGGCGCTTGCTCACTCTGGCAAACCCGCAATCCAACCAGCCGTGGCAACCCTCCACCGTGGCGGTCAGCGGCCAAAGCAGCCAGCGCCTTGAACTGGGCGAGGTGAGCCGACTGGCGCTGTTTGGCAAGGCGATCCCCAAGGCGCAGGCAAAAACCGCCGTGGCCGCCAATGCGCCGCGCACCCAGCTTAATGCCCAGCTCAACGGGGTGTTGGCAAGCTCGGATCCGGCCAAATCCATCGCCATCATCGCCATGTCCGGCATCCAGAACTCCTACGGGGTTGGCGACATGATTGACGGCACCCAAGCGCGGATCCGGCAGGTCTATCCGGATCGAGTCATCATAGAGCGGGATGGCCGCGACGAGACCCTGATGCTGGATGGCGAGGAGTATGGCAAGCCGCTACCGCAAACAACAAATACCACTCTCCTTGGCTCTCTGCGCAGCGAGCTGATGGCTGATCCGGGCAAGATCACTGATTACCTCAATATTTCACCGGTTCAGATGGATGGCCGCATGGCCGGTTATCGCCTCAACCCGGGCAACAATCCGGAATTTTTCAACCAGAGCGGGCTGCAGGCCAATGATCTGGCCATCAGCATCAACGGACTGGATCTGCGTGACAACATGCAAGCCATGCAGGCGATGCAGCAGCTGGCTAGCGCAACGGAAATGACAGTGACCGTCGAGCGGCAGGGCGAACAGTTCGATGTCTATGTGCGCTTGTCAGAATAATGATTTGGAGTCGTACCAATAATGACCACTAAAGGGAAAGGCTGGCGTCTGGCCACTATCGCAGCGGCACTGATGATGGCGGGCTCAGCCTGGGCCACCGAGTACTCTGCCAGCTTCAAGAACGCCGACATCGAAGAGTTTATCAATACGGTGGGCAAAAACCTCAACAAGACCATCATCATAGAGCCCTCGGTGCGCGGCAAGATCAACGTGCGCAGCTACGACCTGCTCAACGAGGAGCAGTACTACCAGTTCTTCCTGAGTGTGCTCGATGTCTACGGTTTTGCCGTGGTGCCGATGAATAACGGCGTGCTCAAGGTGCTGCGCTCGCGGGATGCCAAAACCTCCGCCATTCCGGTGGTGGATGGCAATAACCCGGGAGTGGGCGACGAGATGGTGACCAGAGTCGTGCCGGTACGCAACGTCTCGGTCCGTGAGCTGGCTCCCCTGCTGCGCCAGCTCAACGACAACGCCGGTGGGGGCAACGTGGTGCACTACGAGCCATCAAACGTACTGCTGATCACCGGCCGCGCCGCCGTGGTCAACCGTCTGGTGGAAGTGGTGAACCGGGTCGACCGCGCAGGCGATCAGGATGTGGACATCATCAAACTGAGATATGCCTCGGCCGGCGAGATGGTGCGGCTGGTGACCAACCTCAACAAGGATGGCAATCCACAAGGGGGCACCGCCTCCCTGTTGCTGTCGCCCAAGGTGGTGGCCGACGAGCGTACCAACTCGGTGGTGGTGAGCGGTGAGCCGAAAGCGCGCGCCCGCATCATCCAGATGGTTCGCCAGCTCGACCGCGACCTGCAGAGTCAGGGCAACACCCGGGTCTTCTATCTCAAATATGGCAAGGCCAAGGATATGGTCGATGTGCTCAAGGGGGTCAGCTCCAGCATCGAGGCTGACAAGAAGGGGGGCGGAGCAACCACAGGGGGCGCCAGCATCGGCGGTGGCAAGCTGGCCATCTCTGCCGACGAGGCAACCAATGCCCTGGTCATCACCGCCCAGCCGGATGTGATGGCGGAACTGGAGCAGGTGGTGGCCAAGCTCGATATCCGTCGCGCCCAGGTGCTGGTAGAAGCGATCATCGTCGAAATTGCCGACAGTGACGGCCTCAATCTGGGCGTGCAGTGGGCCAACACCAACGCTGGCGGCACCCAATTTACCAACACAACACTGCCCATTGGCGGAGCCATCGCAGCCGGTAAGGATTACCAGGATGGCAATACCGAGACAGCTACCAACTTGCTTGGGAGCTTTAACGGGATGGCCGCCGGTTTCTATCACGGCGATTGGGCCATGTTGGCGACGGCGCTCGCCTCCAATACCAAGAGCGATATTCTCTCAACCCCGAGTATCGTCACCATGGACAACAAGGAGGCCTCCTTCAATGTCGGACAGGAGGTGCCGGTGCAGAGCGGTTCACAAAGCTCCACCACCAGCGATCAGGTGTTCAACACCATAGAGCGCAAGACGGTGGGCACCAAGCTGACGGTTACGCCGCAGATTAACGAAGGGGACTCGGTACTGCTCAACATCGAGCAGGAGGTCTCCAGCGTCGCCAAGGTCGTATCAGACAGTACCAAGGGACTAGGCCCCACCTTCGATACCCGCACGGTGAAAAACGCCGTACTGGTGAAGAGTGGCGAGACAGTGGTACTGGGTGGCCTGATGGATGAGCAGACCAAGGAGGAAGTTTCCAAGGTGCCGTTACTCGGCGATATCCCGGTACTGGGTTACCTGTTCCGCTCCACCAGCACCAACACCAACAAGCGCAACCTGATGGTCTTTATCCGGCCCACCATCTTGCGTGATGCGGAGGTTTATACCGGCGTCTCCAGTAACAAGTACAGCCTGTTCCGCGCCGAACAGCTCAATGCTGCCGCCCAGGAGGGGTATCTCACCTCGCCCGCCCGTCAGGTTTTGCCCGTCTATGGCCAGGATGTGATGATGTCACCCGAAATCCGGCAGGAAGTGGAAAATCAGATGGAGCAGATAAAACGCCGCCAGCAGAACACTGCTGACAGCACCACCCCCTTTGTGCAGAGCCGTCCCTGATGAGTGCCTACCATCTTGATGGCGGCGAGTTGCCGCCCCCGCTGCCGGAGCTGCCCTTCGCCTTTGCCCGCAACTTCGGGGTGATCCTGATTGAGCGGGACGGCGCTCCCGTGCTGCAGTGCCGCCCCGGCGTCACCCCGCAGGCCCTGCTGGAAGTTCGGCGGGTAGCGGGTTGCAGCTTCGCGGTGGAGCAGCTCGACAACGAGGCCTTCGAAGAGCTGCTGATGGCCCACTATCAGCGCGACTCCTCCGAAGCGCGCCAGCTGATGGAAGATCTCGGCAACGAGATGGACTTCTTCGCCCTGGCCGAAGAGCTGCCGCAAAGCGAAGATCTGCTGGATGCCGATGACGACGCCCCCATCATTCGCCTCATCAACGCCATGTTGAGCGAGGCGATCAAGGAGGAGGCCTCCGATATCCATATCGAGACCTTCGAGCGGGCACTAGTGATCCGTTTTCGTATCGATGGGGTACTGCGGGAGATCCTGCGCCCCCATCGCAAGCTGGCATCACTGCTGGTCTCGCGGATCAAGGTGATGTCGCGGATGGATATTGCCGAGAAGCGGGTACCGCAGGATGGCCGTATCTCGTTGCGTATCGGCGGCCGCGCCGTCGACGTGCGGGTCTCCACCATGCCGTCCAGCTACGGCGAGCGGGTGGTATTGCGTCTGCTCGACAAGAACAACGTGCGCCTCGAGCTCAAGCAGCTGGGGATGACCGCGGCCAACCGCAGCATCATCAGCGAGCTTATCCGCAAGCCCCACGGCATCATTCTGGTCACCGGCCCGACCGGTTCCGGTAAATCCACCACCCTCTATGCGGCGCTGTCAGAAATCAACTCGCGGGATCGCAACATCCTAACGGTGGAAGACCCCATCGAATATGACCTCGAAGGGGTGGGCCAGACCCAGGTCAACAGCAAGGTGGACATGACCTTCGCCCGCGGTCTGCGCGCCATTCTGCGCCAGGATCCGGACGTAGTGATGGTGGGGGAAATTCGTGACCTCGAGACCGCCCAGATCGCGGTACAGGCCTCCCTCACCGGTCACCTGGTAATGTCGACCCTGCACACCAACACCGCCATCGGCGCCATCACCCGGATGCGGGACATGGGGATCGAGCCCTTCCTGCTCTCCTCGTCGCTCTTGGCGGTGCTGGCCCAGCGGCTGGTGCGTACCCTCTGCCCCGATTGCCGCGCCTCGCGTCCGGCCACCGAGCAGGAGCGACTTGCAATGGGTATCACACTGGAACCTGATCAGCCTATCTGGCATCCGGTGGGCTGCGAACAGTGCAACCACACCGGCTATCGTGGCCGGACCGGCATCCACGAACTGGTGGTGGTGGACGAGGCGGTGCGTGAAGCCATTCACGGCGCCAGCGGCGAGATGGCCATTGAACGGCTGATCCGCGGCCATACCCCCAGCATCCGCCGCGACGGTATCGACAAGGTGCTCAAAGGGCAGACCAGCCTCGAAGAGGTACTGCGCGTGACCCGGGAAGATTGAGATGGCGGCATTCGAATACAAGGCCCTCGACAACAAGGGGCGTAGCAAGAGCGGCGTGATGGAGGGTGACTCGGCCCGTCAGGTGCGCCAGCTGCTGCGCGAGCAGGGGCTCACTCCCCTCGAGGTAAACGAGACCACCGAGAAGGCGAAACGGGAGGCGACCCGCTTCGCCCTGTTTCGGCGTGGCGCCAGCACAGCCGAGCTGGCCCTGATCACTCGCCAGCTGGCCACTCTGGTCGGTGCCGGCCTCACCATCGAAGAGGCCCTCAAGGCGGTGGCCGAGCAGTGCGAAAAAGCTCACTTGCGCTCTCTGGTGGCCACCGTGCGCAGCAAGGTAGTGGAAGGGTATTCGCTGGCCGACTCGCTGGGGGCCTTTCCCCATGTATTTGACCAGCTGTTTCGCTCCATGGTGGCGGCCGGTGAAAAATCGGGCCATCTGGAGAAGGTGCTCAACCGCCTCGCCGACTACACCGAGCAGCGCCAGCACATGCGCACCAAGCTGCTGCAGGCGATGATCTACCCCATCGTGCTCACCTGCGTCGCCATTGGGGTTATCTCGATCCTGCTTACCGCCGTGGTACCCAAGGTAGTGGCCCAGTTTGAACACATGGGCCAGCAGCTGCCGGGCACCACCCGCTTTCTCATCGGCACCAGCGAACTGATGCAGGCCTACGGCCTCTGGTTCCTGCTGCTGATCTTCCTGGGCTGCTTTGTCTGGCGCTGGTGGCTCACCGACGAGAAGCGCCGCCGACGCTGGCATCAGGTGCTGCTCGGCCTGCCGGTGATTGGCCGGGTCAGTCGCGGTCTCAACACCGCCCGCTTCGCCCGCACGTTAAGCATCCTCAATGCCAGTGCGGTGCCGCTGTTGGAGGGGATGAAGATCTCCGGCGAAGTGCTCTCCAACGACTTTGCCAGAATGCGTATTCTCGAGGCCGCCGAACGGGTGCGCGAGGGGACCAGTCTGCGCAAGTCGCTGACCGAGACCAAGATTTTCCCGCCCATGATGCTGCACATGATCGCCTCCGGCGAGCAGAGCGGCGAGCTCGACAGCATGCTGGAGCGGGCTGCAGACAACCAGGATCGGGAGTTTGAATCCCAGGTCAATATCGCCCTCGGGGTGTTCGAACCCATGCTGGTGGTCTCCATGGCCGGGGTGGTGCTGTTTATCGTGATGTCGATCCTGCAGCCGATCCTCGAGCTCAACAACATGGTGAATATGTAAGTTTCCGGCGTTCGATAGCCCCGCTGGCGGCCCGTCGAACCCACCCAGTGATCACTCTCTGATGGGCTATCCCATCTCATTCGTTACGGAGCAACTCATGAACAAACGTCGTCAATCCGGTTTTACCCTGCTGGAAGTCATGGTAGTCATCGTGATCCTCGGCATTCTGGCCAGTCTGGTGGTGCCCAACCTGATGGGCAACAAGGAGAAGGCTGACCAGCAGAAAGCGGTCTCCGATATCGTGGCGCTGGAAAACGCCCTCGACATGTACAAGCTGGACAACAACCGCTACCCGACCACAGAACAGGGTCTGGATGCGCTGGTGACCAAGCCTTCTATCGATCCGGCGCCGCGCAGCTACCGCGATGGCGGCTACATCAAGCGCCTGCCGCAAGATCCCTGGGGCAACCCGTACCAGCTGCTGAGCCCGGGCCAGTACGGCAAGATCGACATCTTCTCCATGGGTCTGGATGGTGAAGCCGGTACCGATGACGACATCGGCAACTGGAACCTGAAGGATTTCCAATAAGTGATGTGCCGCCAGCGCATTCACTCCGCCTTGCTGGAGCAGCCTGAATGAAGGCTGCGCCATCTGCTCGTCGCCAATCCGGCTTTACCCTGCTGGAAGTGTTGCTGGTTGCCATGTTGATGGGTCGGATTGAGGCTACCGCTATGCAGTTGAGGCTGGCGCCATGAAACAGAGACGCCAGGCCGGCTTTACCCTGCTGGAAGTGTTGCTGGTCGCCATGCTGATGGGGCTGGTGGCCACCGCCGTCACCCTCAGCATGGGTGGCGCAAAAGGTGACAGGGAGATCGACAAGCAGGCGCGCCGCCTGATGGCAACCCTGCAGCTGGCGCAGGAGTATGCGGTGATGGATGGTCGGCTGGTGGGTATTCGCATCGAGGATAACGGCTGGCAGTTTATGCAGCGTCAGGCCAAAGATCGCAAGTGGCTGGCCCTGACTGGCGACAAGCAACTGGGGCCGGTGCAACTGGCCGAGAACATGACGCTGGCGCTGGAGCTGGAAGGCTTTGGCTGGCAGCCGGACTCCGACGAGAAAACCGAACAGAAGCGCGACGAGAAGGAGCGCACGCCTCAGTTGCTGATCTTCCCGGGCGGCGAGCTGAGCCCGTTCGTGCTCACCTTTACCCAGCAGGATGACGATGCCCGCTACACCCGCATCGTCAAGGGGGATGAGTTCGGCCGCCTGACCCTGCTCACCGGCGATGAAGATGAAGAGGTGAGCAAGTGAACGCCCGTGGTATGACGTTGTTTGAGAAAGGTCATGGTGGCGCTACTTCTGTGCCAACAACCCCCTCAACAGGTGGCACGATGAACGCGCATGGCATGACCTTACTCGAAGTCATGGTAGCGCTGGCGGTCTTTGCCATCGCCGGACTTGCGGTAATGAAAACCGCCAGCGAACACCTCTCGGCCCTCAACTATCTGGAGCAGAAGACCCTGGCCACCTGGGTGGTGGAGAACCAGCTGGTGCAACAGAAGCTCGAGAACAAGTGGCCCGGCGACAGCTGGGTGGAAGGGGATGAGCAGATGGCGGGCAGCACCTGGTACTGGCGATATCGCGGTGTGGCCACCGCCGACAACAACTTCCGTGCGCTCGATATGGAAGTGCGCACCGAGGCCAAGGCCGAGAACCCGGTCGCCATGATGCGGACCTATATCAGCCGATGACCCAGCTCTCCGCCCGCACGCCTCGCCCTTCCCGTCACCGTGGTTTTACCCTGCTGGAGATGCTGGTGGCGATCGCCATCTTCGCCAGCCTCAGCATGGGTGCCTATCAGGTGCTGCAGGGGGTGCTCACCAGCGACGAGGTAGCCAAGCGCAAGGAGGCCCGCCTCAACGAACTGCAGCTCGCCTTCACCCTGCTGGAGCGAGACATCACCCAGATGGTGCCGCGCAGCGGTCGCATCGAGGGGGAAAACAACAAAGTGCTGCTAGCGGCTTCCCGCTTCGGCCAGCAGAGCGATGACTGGGGCATGGCCTTTATGCGCAGTGGCTGGCTCAACCCGGACGGCATGCTGCCCCGCTCCCATCTGCAGCGGGTCGGCTGGCGCCTCAAGGATCAGAAGCTGGAGCGCCTGAGCTACCTCTATCCGGATCCGGTGATCGGCACTGAGCCGCGCATCCAGCAGGTGCTGGCGGGAGTCACGGCGTTTCGCCTCTACTTCTTCGACAAGGGCAACTGGAAAGAAGAGTGGACCCAGCGCAGCGTGCTGCCCCACGGGCTGGCAGTGGAGCTGGATCTGGAAGATTACGGCACCATTCGCCGTCAATTCCTGATTGGCGCTGGCGGCCAGCGCGCCGAAGAGAACAGCCAGAGCAGCAACCCCGACCAAGGTGGCAACAACAACGGGAACAACGGCGGCAACGGCAATACCAATGGCGGTAATGGTGACAGCCAGAACGGAGGGGGCGCCAATGCGGGCTAATCTCGCCGCACCCGATCGCCAGCGCGGCATGGCGCTGCTGGTGGTGCTGCTGATCCTCTCGGTAATGGTGATCATCGCCAGCAATATGAGCGGCCGCCTGCAGCTTGAGCTGCGCCGCACCGCCAACATCACCACAGGCAAACAGGCGTGGTGGTATGCCCTCTCGGCGGAAGCGCTGGTGAGCAAGGTGCTGACGCAGGATTTCAAGGACAATCCCGAGGTGGTCAACCTCAGCCAGAACTGGGCCCGCAAGAATACTGTGTTTCCGGTGGACGATGGCCAGCTCAAGGGCGAGGTGACAGACCTGCAATCCTGCTTCAACCTCAACAGCCTGAGCGTGGCCTCCAAGGCGGGGAGCGGCGAGGAGCTGGCTCAGCAGCCCTATCCGGTGCAGGTGTTTCGCGAACTGCTCAAACAGCTGGCGATGGATGATTACGAGGCGGCCCAGCTCACCGATGCCATCCGTGACTGGACCGACAAGGATACGGTGCTGGTCTCCAGCCTTGGTGCAGAGGACGCCTATTACGAGGGGCTCAAGCCCCCCTATCTGACCGCCAACCAGTGGATGCTGGGCAAGGACGAGCTGAGGGCGGTGCGCGGGGTGACGGCCAGGGTCTATGCCAAACTGGCACCCTACGTCTGCACCCTGCCCAACGACAAGTTGAAGATCAATATCAATACCCTTGCCCCCCAGCGCCCCGAGCTGCTGGTTGCCCTCTATCTGGGTACTATCGGGCTGGATGACGCCAAGCGAGTGCTGAACGAGCGGCCACAGAAGGGGTGGAAAGAGAGCAAGCTGATGACGGACATGCTCGCTCCGGTCGATTCGGTGAAAGGACTGAAAGAAGCGCTGGTGGTCAAGAGCGACTTCTTCGAAGCCCGAGTCGTGGCCGAGGTCGGCGACAACCGGGCCTGGCTCGAAACCCTGTTCCAGCGGGGCAAGGACAATAAACTGGTGATGCTGCGCCGCCTCAGTAGCGGCGCCGAATAAACAGCGCACCTGCAGGCCATCGCCTGCGGGTACGAGAGATGTTGGATGCAGCCTGCGGGCTGCGCACCGGTTGCTAGGGCGCACAACGCCCTTTGCAAACCGGTATCGCAGGAGAGAGATGCGTGAGCGAAAGTCTGGTCATCCGACTGGGGACCAATAAACAACAACCCGTAGCCTGGCTGGTCTGGTCCGGTCAGGAGCAGGAGATCATCGCCTCCGGCACCCTGCCCTCGGCCGATGCCCTGAGCGAGCTGCAGGAGCGGGCCGGTGGCCGCCCCGTGGTCACCCTGGTGCCGGGCAGCGATCTGATCTTCCGGCGCGTCACCCTGCCGGGTCGCTACAACCGCCAGTCGGCAGCGGCCCTCCCCTACCTGCTGGAGGAGCAGATAGCCTCCGATGTGGACGAGCTCCATCTGGTGGTGCTGGCCCACGAAGGGCAACAGGTCGACCTGATGGCGGTGGATCGGCAGAAGATGGCCGAGTGGCTCAGCTGGCTCGATGCCGCTGGCCTCAAGAGCCTGCAACTGCTGCCCGATGTGCTGGCGCTGCCACAGGCCGCTGATGGCTGGTCTGCCCTGCAACTCGGCAGCGAGTGGCTGGTACGCCAGGGCCCCTGTCAGGGGATCGTCGCCGACGAGCCGCTGCTGGCTATCTTGCTGGCGACTGAAGCGGAGCCGGTCACCATCCACAGCCACACCCCGGTGCCCGCCATTGCCGCCGCCAACTGGCAGACGGCGGAGCCCGAACTCCCCATGCTGCTGCTGGCCAAGGGGGCACTCACCTGCCGCGCCAACCTGCTGACCGGCCCCTATCGACCCCAGACCGAATATGCCCGCTACTGGTTGCAGTGGCGCAAGGTGGCCATCACCGCAGGCTTGTTGCTGCTGGTGGCCCTCGGCCAGCGCGGGGTGCAGCTCTATCAGCTCACCGAGCAGGACAAGGCGCTGAAAGCGGAGATCCGTGCCGTCTATACCCGCATTTTCCCGGGGGAGAGCCGCATCGTGAACGTGCGCAGCCAGATGAACCAGCATCTGCAACAGATGGGACAGGCCCCGCAAAACGGTGTGCTGCTGATGCTCACCGAGCTGGCCCCCACCTTTGCCGAAGTCCCCGGCCTCAAGCCGCAGGTGATGCGCTTTGATGCCAGTCGCCGCGAGCTGCGGCTGCAGGTGACCGCCCCCGGCTTTGCCGAGATCGAGCGGTTCCGCGAGCTGGCGGGCAAGCAATTCGAAGTACAGCAAGGCGAGGTGCGCAGCACCGAGGGCAAGGTTGAAGGGGCGCTGGTGCTCAAGGGTAAGACATCATGATGGAAAAATTGCAGAGCTGGTGGCACGGCATCACAGCACGGGAACAGCGACTGGTGGTTGCTGGCAGCATACTGCTGCTGGTCGGCCTCTTCTACTGGAGTGTCTGGCATCCTCTCAACAACCGCATCGCCGAGCGCGAACGCCAAGTACAAAACCAGCAGCAGACCCTCGCCTGGCTCAAGGAGAAGGGTGAAGAGGTGCTGGCCATGCAGGGTGGAGCGGGTCGCCAGATCGATACCAGCGGCACCCTGGAAGGGGTGGTCAACCGCACCGCCTTCAACCACAAGATCAAGATTGCCCGGCTGCAACCCCAGGCGCAGGAGCTGCAAGTGTGGATCGACACGGTCCAGTTCGATGACTTGCTGCTCTGGCTCTCCACGCTGGTGGAGCAGCACGGCATTCAGGTTCAAATCATCGAGATCGCCCGCGAGGATCTGGCCCCGGGTCTGGTCAAGGTCAGACGTTTGCAGTTGAGTCGTCCACAATGAAAAAACGCATCCTGATTGCCAGCCTGTTTCTGACAGCCTATCTGCTCTTCCTGCTGGCCACCCTGCCCGCGGCGCTGGTGGCTCGCTATCTGCCGCTGCCTGCCAACGTTGCCAACCTGCTGAAACTGGAAGGGGTGAGCGGCACCCTCTGGAATGGCCAGATCGCCCGACTGCAATATGCCAGCGAATCGGTGAACCAGCTGCGCTGGGATCTCAACGGCTGGTCGCTGCTGCGCTTCGCACCCGAAGTGGCCATACGCTTTGGCGATCGCAACGGGCTGAACGGTCAGGGCATTGTCGGCTGGAATGGTGCCGCCTTCGGCCGGGATCTGACCCTCAACGCCCCCGCCCCCTGGTTGCTGAGCCGGGTGCCGATGCGCTTGCCGATCCCGATCACCGTCAGCGGCCAGCTGCAGCTCAAAGTGGAGCAGTTTGCCCAGGGCAACCCCTGGTGTGACAACCTCTACGGCAACCTCGACTGGTACAACGCCAGTGCCGATACCCCGGCGGGCAAGCTGGATCTGGCCGACCCCGAGCTGAAGCTCACCTGCCTCGACTCCAGACTGGTGGCCGAACTCAAGCAGGGCTCCGATGCGGTGCAGACCATAGGTCGCCTCGAGCTGCAACCCAATGGCCAATACCTGTTCCAGGGCACCCTGAAACCGGGCCCGGAACTGCCACCGCAGATGCAACAAGGACTCCCCTTCCTCGGTCAGCCCGACAGTCAGGGCCGCTTCCCCCTGCGCTACCAGGGGCGAATCTAATACCCTCCCCCGTCGACCCCGGAGCCACTCCGGGGTCGACGGGGGAGGCTCTGACTCCTGGGTCCCCCCACTGCGTTCACACACCGGCAATCATCAATAAGGGCCTTCCTACTGAAAAAGCAGCAACGCATTCCCGTCACGCCCAATCTCCATCAGCTTGTGTTCGTAGTGAAATGTGAGCAGGAACCAATTCTTGACTATTTATCTCCAGGCCAGGATCTGCTTCACCGCCCAATCCGTGGTCGATGTACCAGACTCGCTTTATTACGATATAATCATCGCTCTTTTCGCCCGGCCAGCACGGTTAGTCCAAGAGTACGCAAGATGGAAATAAAGCTGCACCAGAACGCAACCACAACGCCCCGGACTCGCAAATATATCCAGACCTCCAGCAAATCAGATGCAGCTCTTGCCGAGGAGCTGAACATCTCGATAGATACGGTGAGACGCTGGCGCAATCGTGATGATTGCTATGACAAATCCCACAGACCCCGCACAATCCATCGCAAACTGCAGCCTGAGCAGGAGTGGTTGGTATTGTTTCTTCGCCATCGGCTGCATCTCTCTCTTGATGAACTGCTGGAGGTCACCCGTTTACTGATCCGTGCCGATGTCTCGCGGGCAGGTTTGAGCCGCTGTCTGCAAAAATACCAACAAGATCGGTTGAAAAAGCCTGACCCTGCATCTGGATTGGGTCACGTGTGGCTGGATGCGCTATATCTCCCAACTGTCATCGCAGCCAGTCAGCCTTTGCTGCTGGTGCTCACGGAGCAATTGACCGGCCATATCTCATTTGCCCTCTGTGCCCCGGAAGAGAAAGAGCAGATCCTTAATGGCTTCACCAACTATTTGCAAAATGAGTTGCCCTACCCGATCGAGAGCATTGAGGTCACCAGTCCACTCCCCGAAGTAGAGGCGTTGGCCAACAGGCTATGCACGTCGGTGACCTCTGCCTCTTTACCGATATCCAGTGGGTTGCTCGACTCAACCGCATTCTCTCAACCACTGACTGCCATTCTGGCTGGTGAGCGTTTTGACAAACGTCTCAGTCTGGGAGCCGTATTACTTGAGTTTGAAGATCTGCTTAACCACAGGATATTGCGCAATCGCTTGAAAAGCCTGACACCTGGCACCTACATCCGTCAACTACAGCAAAAAGAGTAAAAGTGGCCGCTCAGTGTAATACCTCCTGACAGATCTCTGTAGTGTTACTGTAGTGGTCAACTAAATCCGGACACTTGGTTAGGCCGTTCTTCGGCTTTTGCTGGCGGTATCCCATTATTGTGGTGATGTGGACGCCGCCAGTTGTAGTAATCCATCAGGTAATAACTGATATCCCGCTTTGCCTCCCGCACGCTCATGTATCCCATAGCCGGGAGCCACTCTGACTTCAGGCTTCTGAACAATCGCTCCATCGGGGCGTTATCCCAGCAGTTACCACGACGACTCATGCTTTGGGTCATGCGATAGCGCCACAGTCGTTGCCGAAATGCCCGGCTGCCATATTGGCTGCCCTGGTCGGAGTGAAATAGCACACCGGATGGGCAACCCCGCTGCTGATAGGCCATCTCCAGTGCTTTGATTGCCAATTCTGCATCAGGCTTCTCAGATATCGCCCACCCCACAACCCGCCGGGTATGCAGGTCAAGCACCGCTGCCAGGTAATGCCAACGACCACCTGCCCAGACGTAGGTGATATCGCCACCCCACACCTGATTGGGTTGCTGGACATCAAATTCGCGGGCCAGCAGATTGGGAATGTCCGGTCGTTCAGACCGAGCGACCTGATAGCGATGAGTGCCCGGTTGCTTGGATACCAGACCGGCTTCCTTCATCAGGTTACGTACTTTGAATCGACCAATCTGATACCCCAACTCCCGCATCATCGACATCAAGGCACGGCTGCCCGCTGAGTTTCGGCTCGCTTTGAACAAACGGCGCAACTCAGAGCGCTGCTGCATACGCTCACGGTTAATCGTCTGCTTGCGAGCCAGATAGTCGTAAAAACAGGATGTTGGAACATCGAAAGCGCAGCAGACCAGGGTGATGGGGGCTTGCTCTCTTAATCGGTCTATCAGCGCGTACGTGTGAACTCGTCCGTCATCAAGAGAGCCGTAGCCTTTTTTAGAATGTCCTTTTCACGTTCGAGCCGGTTGATGCGGGCTTCCAGCTCCTGGATTTTCTGCTGCTCCGGAGTCAGTGCTTTGCCGATTGGGGTTGTGCCAGTTCGTTCGGATTGAAGCTGCTGAACCCTGCGACGGAGCACGGTTTCACCGACATCCAGTGAACGGCTGGCTTCAGGGACAGAATATCCCTGGTCGAGCACCAGGGATGCGGCTTCGAGTTTGAATGCGGCAGTAAATGAGCGACGTAATCTTGTCATTGAACACCTCAGGTCATGGTGGCGACTGTACCACCTAAAATGGTGTCCGGGATGATTAGACCACTACAGGGACATCAAACTCACCAACCAGCAGATTTTGACTATCCGGCCGTTCAGACCGGGCTATCTGATAGCAATGAGCTAAAGAGTACCTAGAGACCAGCCTTGCGTCCTTTATCCGCTGACGAATTCTGAAAAGAGTAAATTACCCCCACCTCACGCATCATCGATCTCAAAGGCTCAGCTGCCTGCCGAAACCCGACTCTCGGTGAAGCTTGTTGCGTCGTGGCGTTGCTGCATGGGCTTGCGGTTAATTGTCCGCTGCAAGCCAGATAGAGGTAAAAACAGGAGCTGGAGAGAACCCGGAAGAGTGAGGGTACGGCACAAAAAAATACGCAATCAAGTGATACTTGGTTGTTGGGTGCGTGATACCTGTCACTAAAAAATGCAATTAAATGGAATAGCATAGTCAAACATGACGTCTTGTATCGACTGATTGCATCATTTCTTTAGTGGCTTGGGGAACGCAAATGAAGAGCGTGGTCGGATTGATAGAAAGCAAATTGATGCCGCTGGCAGGGCGCCTCGCTCAACAGCGTCATCTGGGGGCAATTCGGGATGGTTATATCTCGTTTATGCCGTTCATCATCGTGGGTTCGATCCTGCTGGTCATCTCATCGTTTCCCAGCGACAGTTACAAAGCTTTTATGGCATCCATCTTTGGTGAGCAGTGGGGGGCGACGATTGAAGTGCCCTTTAATGCGATCTTCTCAACCATGGCGCTGTTTGTCTCTTATCTGGTGGCCTATCGTCTGGCGGAACGCAATGATATCGATAAAAGCTCAGCCGGTATCTTGTCGCTCTCCTGTTTCCTGATCCTGACGCCATTTAGCGTGGATGCGCAGGGTGCTGCGGTGATCCCCATGGAGTGGATCGGTTCCAAGGGTTTGTTTGTGGCCATGCTGGGCGCGATTGTCTGGACCGAGATATTCACCCTCTTCCTGCGTCGCAATATCGTGATAAAAATGCCGGAGGGGGTACCGCCAGCAGTACAAAAATCATTTGCTGCACTTATCCCGGCCCTATGTATTCTCTCCATGGCGCTGGCTATCCGGGTCTTCTTTGCATCCACCGCTTATCACACCATTCATGAATTTATCTACACAGTGATTGCCATGCCGGTACGCCATTTTGGCACCTCCTATTTTGGCGCCATTTTGACGGTGCTCAGCATCAGCTCACTCTGGTCGGTCGGGATTAACTCCGGTTCCATGATTAACGGGATCCTGCGTCCATTCTGGATGGACAATCAGGCCGAAAACCTGGCTGCTACTCATGCCGGCTTGCTGCCCCCGCACGTTGTCACAGAGCAGTTTTACGACATGATCTGGATGGGGGGTTCCGGCGCGACCTTGTCGCTGGTCTTGGCGATGCTGATTTTTGCCCGTAGCCAGCACATCAAGAAAATGACCCGATTGGCCGCTGGCTCCTCCATTTTCAATATCAACGAACCCATACTGTTTGGCCTTCCGGTCATCATGAACCCCATCATGCTGATCCCGTTCAATCTGGTTCCTGTGGTGCTGGTGACCATCCAGTACATCGCGATGGCATCGGGTCTGGTCTCTACGACAACCGGGGTCTATATCCCCTGGACGCTGCCCCCTGTCATCAGTGGTTTTATCGTTACAGGCCATCTTAGCGGTGCCCTCATCCAGTTATTCAATCTGGTGATTGGCGCCATGATTTATCTGCCCTTCCTCAAGGTTCTGGATCGCCAGTATCAGGGGACAGAGAGCCCGGCCGAAAGTCATGGGGAGTCGTCACATTCACCGCAATCAAACAAGAAGGTAAGCAATGGTTAATCATCAATGGGGCATTATCGCCACCTGGCGGATGGCTTACGAAGGTCTGAGTGCCAGTGCCAGGCAGCTGGCTGACAAAGGGGATGCTCGCTCTGCTGTGTTGCAAGCAGTCAAACAGGTAGAGGATTATCCCCTCTACAAGTCAGTTGGATACGGTGGCCTGCCAAATCAGGATGGCGAAGTGGAACTGGATGCTGCCTTTATGGATGGCGACTCATTGGCCATGGGGGCCGTGGCTGGCGTGCGTAATCTGGCCAACCCGGTCATGATCGCGGCGGCGTTGAGCGAAGAGCGATTCAACAGTTTCATGGTGGGGGGCGGCGCTGAACAGTGGGCTATCAACAAGGGATTCGAGCAAAAGAAAATGTTGACCGAGCGGGCCTTGCAGCACTATCGCAAGCGCTGCCGCGAAACCCTGGCCCGTGGCCTCAATCCTTATACCGGCCACGACACAGTAGGCGTTATCACCCTGGATCATAGCCGCAAAATCTGTGTCGCAACCTCAACCAGCGGCCTCTTTATGAAGCGGCCAGGACGGGTGGGAGACTCCCCGGTCTCTGGTAGTGGTTTTTATGCCGACAGCACCATGGGGGCCGCGACGGCCACTGGCCTGGGTGAAGACTTGATGAAGGGGTGCATCAGTTACGAGATTGTTCAACGTATGGGGCGGGGGATGACGCCGCAGATGGCAGCCGAGTCTGCCGTCTATGAGCTGGAAGCCCGTCTGCTGGCCCGCTATGGGCGTGCCGGGGATCTGTCGGTCGTCTGCATGAATCGCGAAGGCGAGTTTGGTGCGGCAACCAATATCGACAACTTCTCTTTTGTCGTGGCCAACCATGCCCTTGCACCGACGGTTTTTCTGGCTCGGCGTGAAGGCGATCATACCCTCTACAACGAGGCTGATGAGACTTGGTTGAATGCCTATCTCGCCCGTATCAGTGCCCCCGTGGAGGAATCCCATCATGCTTGATGCGTCAGTAACGCTCTGGTCTACCCCCTTGCCGGCGACGACGCATTTGCTGCTGTGGCAGGGTGGGGCCCATGGCTATCGGGAGCAATCTGTCTTGCAGCCCATCGCGGCACTATTGGTTGAGTTGAACGGTCGTCAGAGCACCACGCTCGATGTCGGGTTGGCGGGGCTGTGCCAGCGTCTGACCTGGCTGGCGGCCGACCATCAGACGCTGCTGGAGCCGGCGGGATTGCGCGAGATGACCGATGCATTGATCCGTGTAGTACCCGGTGACGGAACCGGGTGTGTTGCCCTCGACATCACCCCCTTTTCGCTGGAAAAACCGGCGCAACGGACTGCGTTGCGCCACTGCATCGTCACGCTGCAAAACCAGTTCTACCAACTGCCTCTGCTCGGTTATCGCTCCGCCCCCAGCCATGCAGAGCCGGCACTGCGGCTGCTGGCAGCGCCAGAGCAGCATCCATTGGCCGAGGCGCTGCTGAAGGAGTGTTGTGCCATCAGCTACGGTATGCGACTTGCCCGGCGCATGGCTGATCGACCAAGCCAGGATTGTACGCCTGTGAGTGTGGCCGATGAGTTGGCGAGCTATGCCGCGCAGCATGACGAGGTCAGCTGTGAAATTCTCGATGAGGAGGCGATCCGTACCTTGGGATTGGGGGCATTGCATGCGGTTGGCAAGGGGAGCTTGAACCCTCCCCGCCTGGTCTTGCTCCGTTATCGGGGGGGCGGTGATGCCCAGCCTTACGCGATAGTGGGCAAGGGGGTCACCTTTGACAGCGGCGGCCTCTGGCTCAAACAGGGCGAGGGCATGCGCACCATGAAGTACGATATGTGCGGTGCTGCCGTGGTGTTCGGACTGATTGATACCGTGCGACGTCTGACGCTGCCTCTCAATCTGGATGCCGTGCTGGTATTGGCTGAAAATATGCCGACGGATCGCGCCATGCGGCCTGGCGATGTCGTCACGACCTATGCTGGTCACACCGTCGAGATCATCAACACCGATGCCGAGGGGCGGCTGGTATTGGCGGACGGGATTGCATTTGCGGATCGTCAGCTCTCTCCTCGCTGCATTATCGATGTGGCCACGCTGACAGGCGCCGTCGTCAAGGCGCTGGGTTATGACATCAGCGGCTTGATGAGTAATGACCCTGCGTTGGGCTCAGCCCTGACCCGGGCGGCTGAGTCGAGTCGGGATCGCCTATGGGCATTGCCGTTTGACGACAGTTTTGAACCGCAAATCAAGAGCTATATAGCAGATTTCACCAATACTCCCCCGAATAACGCAGCTATTGCTGTCTCTGCAGGCTATTTTCTGAGTAAATTCTGTGGCAACCGTCCATGGGCTCATCTGGATGTGAGTGGTACCGCCTTGCGCCGTGGTGACTATACCCAGGCCAGTGGCCGCCCTATCCCTTTGTTGACGGAATTTCTAATCCAGCAAATCGCGCCCGCCCTGAATGGGTGAGCAGAAGGAGTTAAAAATGAAAAAGATCCTATTGGTATGTGATATGGGCATGTCTACCAGTCTGGTAGTGAAAAAAATGCAGGATGTGGCGGCCCGCCGTCAACTTGAGGTCGACATTCAGGCCAAAGGCATGCAGGAGTTCAAAGAGGCCATACAGTCGTTTGACTGTGCACTGCTGGGCCCGCAAATCAGCTACAAGTTGGCAGCCTGCAAGGAACAAGCCGATCAATATGGCAAAAAAGTCGAATCTATCAATATGATGCACTACGGTATGCTGGATGGGGAAAAGATCCTCGACCATGCTCTGACGCTGATCTAAGGAGCGATCATGGAGCTCGAAGAACAGGTCATGACCCTGATTGTGAGTGCAGGTAGCTGCCGCAGCATGTTGATGGAGGCCATGAGGCATTCACGTAACGGGGAATTTGAACAAGCAGAGCAGTTGGTCGAGCAGGCGCGGGGGGCGCTCCACGCCGCTCATGCAGTGCAAACGAAGCTGATTGAAGCCGATGCTGGGGAGGGAAAACTGCCCGTCCAGATCGTGATGGTTCATGCCCAGGACCATGTGATGAACGCAGTCCTGCTGATGGATCTGACCCAGGAGATGATTGCGATTCATCGTCGTTTACCCCCAGTGACAACAAACTGTGATCAGTCAACAGCCATGGTCTGCTAAGGCATTGCTATTGTCAGGCATAAAGCTAAAAGAGGGAGGTGTGATACCTCCCTCTTCTCATTGTCAACCATCTTGCGCCGTCGATACATCACAACGAGGTCGCCAATCTCTGTTAGGCACAAAAGCGAAGCCAAACAGATTAGTCAATTTGCACACACTTCAATAGCAAGGCCAACCTCCTGACCCAAAAAACAGAAACATCAACCACGTTGCATTACTTAAAAATTGTGACATTTCACCAATTATTTCTTTTTTTAAAAAAAAGAGGCTCACACACCTCACAAGAAATTATAATTAATTGAAATAAAACAATTTATAAATCTATCACATCCCCTGCACCGACTGTTTTACGTGTTCTTATTCTGATATCCGCCATCAAAAGTGTGAACAGTGGCAACACCAAATGTCAATTAGACACTATTGATATAAGTATTGAAATACCAGGTAAATCCAGTAATTCATTACAATCATGTCAATAGGAGATGATTGATTTGTCTTGCTAGCACGACAGACACGCATCTCGACCGATCTGTTCATCTGGTTTTCAAGCGTTGAGGGAAAGGTTATGGAAAAGAAGCGTATTTACCTGTTTTGCTCTGCCGGGATGTCCACTTCACTGCTGGTTTCAAAGATGAAGGCGCAGGCGGAAAAATATGATGTGCCGGTGCTGATCGATGCCTATCCGGAGACCCTGGCTGGCGAGAAGGGACAGGATGCCGATCTGGTGCTGCTGGGCCCGCAAATCGCCTACATGCTGCCGGAGATCCAGCAGCAACTGCCGGGCAAGCCGGTCGAGGTGATCGACACCCTGCTCTACGGCAAGGTCGATGGCCTCGGCGTACTGAAGGCGGCAGTAGCCTCCATCAAGAAGAGCCTCGCATAGGTAAGGAGATCCCTGTGAGCAACATCATCGCATCGTTGGAGAAGGTCATACTGCCCATTGCCGTCAAGCTGGGCAAACAGCCTCATGTCAACGCCATCAAGAACGGCTTTATCAAGCTGATGCCCCTGACACTGGTCGGGGCCATGTTCGTACTGATCAACAACGTGTTCCTGAGCTTTGGCGAAGGCTCCTTCTTCTACTCCATCGGTGTGCGGCTCGATCCTGCCACCATCGCCACCCTAGACGGCCTCAAAAGCATCGGTGGCAACGTCTATAACGGCACTCTGGGGATCATGTCCCTGATGGCCCCCTTCTTTATCGGTCTGGCGCTGGCCGAAGAGCGCAAGAGCGATCCCCTGGCATCGGGCCTGCTCTCGGTAGCGGCCTTTATGACCGTCACGCCGTTCAGCGTGGGCGACGCCTATGCGGTGGGCGCCAACTGGCTGGGCGGAGCCAACATCATCTCCGGCATGCTGATCGGTATCGTCGTGGCCGAGATGTTCGCCTTTATCGTCCGTCGCAACTGGGTGATCACCCTGCCTGACAGCGTGCCGGCCTCGGTCTCCCGCTCGTTCTCCGCGCTCATTCCGGGCTTTATCATCCTCTCCATCATGGGGGTCATCTCCTATCTGCTGAGCGATGCGGGCACCAACTTCCACCAGCTGATCATGGACAGCATCGCCAAGCCGCTGTCCAATATGAGCGGTCTGGTCGGCTGGGTCTATGTGGTGTTCTCCTCCTTCCTCTGGTTCTTCGGGGTACACGGCATGCTGGCGCTCACCGCGCTGGAATCCGGCATTCTGTTCCCCTTCGCCCTGGAAAACGTCGCCCTCTACAACCAGTACGGCTCGGTTGAAGCGGCCATCGCGGCAGGCAAACAGTTCCACTTCTGGGCCAAGCCGATCACCGACTCCTTCGTCTTCCTCGGCGGTACCGGTGCCACACTGGGCCTCATCCTGGCCATCTTTATGGTCTCCCGCCGCGATGACTACCGTCAGGTGGCCAAGTTGGGTCTGCCCTCCGGTCTGTTCCAGATCAACGAACCCATCCTGTTCGGCTTGCCGGTCATCATGAACCCCATCCTGCTGGTGCCCTTCATCCTGGTGCACCCGGTACTGATGGGGATCACCATGGCGGCCTACTACGCCGGGCTCATCCCGCCCATCACCAACATAGCGCCATGGACCATGCCGACCGGCCTGGGTGCCTTCTTCAACACCAACGGCAGCGTGGCCGCCTTCTGTCTGGCGATATTCAACCTGGGTGTCGCGACCATGATGTATATCCCCTTCGTGCTGATTGCCAACAAAGCGCAGAACGTCATCGATGAAGAAGAGGAGAGCGAAGAGGATATCGCTCTGGCTCTGAAGTTCTGATAACAGCCATTCCAATGACAGCAAGGGAGGAGCAAAACTCCTCCCCTAACAGCCTGGAGAAGTAACCCATGCAGTATCGTTTTCCGGATAACTTCTGGTGGGGCAGCGCCAGCTCGGCCCCGCAGATGGAAGGCGCCGCCAACCGCGGCGGCAAATCCACCAATATCTTTGACTACTGGTTCTCCATCGAACCGCAGCGTTTCCACAACGGGGTCGGCCCGACCGACACTTCCACCTTCTATGACAACTTCGAGAGCGACATCAAGCTGCTCAAGCAGCTGGGGCACAACAGTTTTCGCACCTCCATCTCCTGGTCACGGCTGATCCCGGACGGGGTGGGCGAAATCAACCAGGAGGCGGTCAGCTTCTACAACGCCGTCTTTGACCGGCTGCTGGCCGAGGGGATCACCCCGCTTATCAACCTCTACCACTTCGACATGCCGATGTGCATGCAGGAGCGTGGCGGCTGGGAGAGCCGGGAAGTGGTGGCCGCCTATGTGCGCTACGCCACCCGCTGCTTCGACCTGTTTGGCGGTCGCATCAAGCACTGGTTCACCTTCAACGAGCCGATTGTGCCGGTCGAGTGCGGCTACCTTGGCCACTACCACTACCCCTGCGTGGTCGATTTTGGTCGGGCGGCCACCGTCGCCTACCACACCGCGCTGGCCCATGCCGGTGCCGTGCAGGCCTATCGCGCCTGCCAGCATGATGGCGAGATCGGCATCATCCTCAACCTGAGCCCAACCTATCCCCGCTCGCAGGATCCGGCAGATCTCGCCGCCTCCCGCATCGCGGATCTGCTGCTCAACAAAAGCTTCCTCGATCCTGCCCTGAAGGGGAGCTACGACCCCGAGCTGATCGCGCTGCTAGAGCAGTACGACTTGCTGCCGCAGATCGAAGAGGGTGACAAGGCGCTGCTCGCCGCCGGCAAGGTGGATATCCTCGGCATCAACTACTACCAGCCGCGCCGGGTCAAGGCCAAAGAGGTGGCTTTGCCGGGTGTACCGCGTACGCCGGAAGATCTGTTCGACTACTACGAGATGCCGGGCCGCAAGATGAACCCCCACCGCGGCTGGGAGATTTACGAAAAAGGGATCTACGACATCCTCACTGACCTGCGAGTCAACTACGGCAACCTGCCCTGCTACATCTCGGAAAACGGCATGGGGGTCGAAGGGGAAGAGCGCTTTATCGGTCCCGAGGGACGGGTGGAGGATGACTACCGCATCCAGTTCATTCGCGAGCACCTCCAGTGGCTGCATCGCGCACTGGAAGAGGGCAGCGCCTGTCGCGGCTATCACCTGTGGACCTTTATCGACAACTGGTCGTGGCTCAACGCCTACAAGAACCGTTACGGCTTCGTCCGCCTCGATCTCAAGAGCCAGCAGCGCACCATCAAGAAAAGCGGCTACTGGTTTGCCGAGGTAGCGCGCAACCATGGTTTTAATTAACGGTTTCAATTAACGCATTTACGTAAGGAACGACACATGTTCGATCTGGACAACATCACTGAAGAGGCCACCACCAGCAACGATCTGGAAGAGGTGGTAATGGGGCTTATCATCAACTCCGGGCAGGCCCGCAGTCTCGCCTACACCGCGCTGAAAAAGGCCAAGGAGGGGGACCTGGCCGCCGCTCACCAGCTGATGGCCCAATCCCGCGAGGCGCTCAATGCCGCCCATCTGGTGCAGACCCAGCTGATCGAGGACGATCAGGGGGAAGGCAAGATCCCGGTCACCCTGGTGCTGGTCCATGCCCAGGATCACCTGATGACCTCCATGCTGGCCCGTGAGCTGATCAGCGAGCTGATCGAGCTGCACGAAAAGCTGCATAACCAATAACCTCCGGACGGGGCGAGAGGCCCCGTCATCGGCCCGCAGATCAGGAAGCGACTCATGAGCGTTAAAACAATCCGGGAAACCGAACTGTTTAACAACAAACCGTTCCACATGTTCATCTACAACAAACAGGTGAGCGGAACCGGTTTGCACCAGCATGACTACTACGAGTTCACCCTGGTACTGACCGGTCGTTACTATCAGGAGGTCAACGGCAAGCGGGTGCTGCTGGAGCGGGGGGACGTGGTGTTTATCCCGCTCGGCTCCCGCCATCAGAGCTTCTACGAGTTCGGCACCACCCGCATCTTTAACGTCGGGATCACCCGTACCTATTTTGACGAGCACTTCAAATACCTGTTGCCGGAACACTTCGTCGCCTCACAGGCCTATCCGCTCAAGAGCGAGTTCCTCAGCTACATCGAGTCGGTGCTGGTCTCGCCGGGGTTTAGGGAAGAGGCGCTGACCGAATTTCTCGAAGTGGTGACCTACGCGGTGATGAACCGGCTGCGTCACTACAAGGACACCTCCGCCAGCGATGATCTTCCGCTCTGGCTCCACGAAACCGTGGAGCGGATGCACGATCGCCCCCTCTTTGCCGAGGATGCGCTGGCCAACATGGTCTCCCTCTGTGGCAAGAGCCAGGAGTATCTGACCAGGGCCACCCGGCGTTACTACAACAAGACGCCGATGCAGATCATCAATGAGATCCGGATCAACTACGCCAAGATGCAGTTGGAGGTGACCAACAACTCGGTGGCCGATATCGCCTTCGAGACCGGCTACAACGACGTCAGCCTCTTTATCAAAAACTTCAAGAAGCTCACCTCGTTTACCCCGGGCAGTTACCGCAAATATCTCTATCCGAAATTCGAAAGTTCAGCCTGAGACCAGCGACTTGCTGACCTAAACAACCCGGTTCAAGAGAACCAATCCATTGTGACCAGCCCCTGCCACAGGCGGCTGCGGCCCCTCTCACCATGAAGACAGAGCGGCCACCATCAAACCTAGAAAGATCGATGAAGAGGGATTTATGAGCGAGAAGATCAAGGTAGTCACCATTGGCGGCGGCAGCAGCTACACCCCCGAGCTGGTCGATGGTTTCATCAAGCGCTATGCCGAGCTGCCCATCAGCGAGCTGTGGCTGGTGGATATTCCCGCTGGCGAAGAGAAACTGAACATCATCTTCGACCTGTGCCAACGGATGATCCGCCAGGCAGGCATCCCCATGACCCTGCACAAAACCCTGGATCGCCGCGAGGCACTTGTGGGCGCCCACTTCGTCACCACCCAGCTTCGAGTCGGCCAGTTGCAGGCGCGGGAGAAGGATGAGCGCATCCCCTTGAGCCACGGCATGCTGGGGCAAGAGACCAACGGCGCAGGCGGCCTGTTCAAGGGACTGCGCACCATACCGGTCATCTTCGACATCATCCGCGACGTCGAAGCGCTTTGCCCGGATGCCTGGCTGATTAACTTCACCAATCCGGCCGGCATGGTGACCGAAGCGGTGCGCCGTCATACCAACTTCCGCCGCTTTATCGGGGTGTGCAACATTCCGGTCGGTATGCAGATGTTTGTGCGCGATGCCCTCAAACTGACCGAGCAGGATCACCTCTCCATGGATTTGTTCGGCCTCAATCATCTGGTCTTTATCGGCGATGTGCTGGTCAACGGCGAATCCCGCTTTGACGAGCTGCTGGAAGGGGTCGCCGATGGCAGCCTGACCCGCGCCAGCTCGGTCAAGAACATCTTCGACCTGCCGTTCGACCCCGGTTTTATCCGCGGCTTGCGCCTGCTTCCCTGCTCCTACCTGCGTTACTACTTCAAGGAGAAAGAGATGCTGGGGATCGAGATGGGCGAGTTCTATAAAGGCGGCGCCCGGGCTCAAGTCGTGCAGCAGGTCGAGAAGAAACTGTTCGAGCTCTACCAGAACCCCGATCTGTGCGAAAAGCCCAAGGAGCTGGAGCTGCGTGGCGGCGCCTACTACTCCGATGCAGCCTGCGAAGTGATCAGCGCCATCTACAACGACAAGCAGAGCGAGCACTACGTCATCGTGCCCCATCAGGGCCATGTCACCAATATCCCGGCCGACTGGACGGTGGAGATGAGCTGCCTTATCGGGCGTGACGGTGCCATCCCCCACCCGCGCCTCACCCGCTTTGACGACAAAGTGAACGGGCTGGTGCACCTCATCAAGAGCTTCGAGATAGCCGCCGCCAAGGCTGCCATCAGTGGCGACTTCGATGACCTGCTGCTGGCGATGAACCTCAACCCGCTGATCCACTCCGACAACGATGCCCGCATCGTCGCCCGCGAGCTGCTGCTGGCCCACCGCGAACACCTGCCCAACTTCGCCGCCGCTATCGACGCCCTCGCCTGAGGCCAACACGCCCCGCCCGAACTGGCGGGGTGCTTAACCGCAAGGGAATCCTCATGAGCAAAAGATTGATCATCAACGCCGACGACTTCGGCCTCTGCCGCGCCCAGAACTACGGCATCGTAGAGGCGTTCGAGCACGGGGTCGTCAGCTCCACCAGCGCCATCGTCACCTCCCCCGCTATCGCACACGCCGCCTGGCTGGCCGAACGCTTCCCCGAATTGCCAGTCGGGCTGCACTTTATGCTCAGCTGGGGGAAGCCGCTCACGCCGCTCACCTCGCTGGTGAACGAGCAGGGCGAGCTCAACAAGGGGATCTGGCACAAGAGCGAGGCGGGAGAGCTGGATCTGGCCGAGATATCCGGTGAGCTGGCGAGTCAGTATCAGCGCTTTGTCGCGATTTTCGGCAAGCAGCCGACCCATATCGACAGCCACCACCATGTTCATATGTTGCCGACACTCTACCCGCTGGTGGAGGCTTTCGCCAAGGCGCATGGCCTGCCCCTTCGCATCGACCGGGGCGAAATAGCCCGCCACGGCCTGACCGTCACCCACCCGCAGAGCTGCGATCGGTTCGACGACCGCTTCTACGGCGCGCAGCTGACCCAAGCCAGCCTGCTGCAACTGCTCGATGAGGCCAGTGAACTGGGGGCCCATTCGCTCGAGATCATGTGCCACCCTTCCTTTGTCGATCTTGAAATGCAGGGCAGCTCCTACTGCCAGCCCCGCCTCAACGAACTGGCGATCCTGACCGACCCGTCCCTGCCCGCCCTTATCGCCGAGCGCGGCTACCGCCTCGCCAGCTATCGGGAGTGGCAATAGCCGCAGGCCATCAGGTGGACCGGTAAAAACCGCAGATACAAAAAAGCCCAAGCGATTGAATCGCTTGGGCTTTCTCTTTGAATATGGCGGAGGAGGTGGGATTTGAACCCACGGATGGTCGCCCATCGCCGGTTTTCAAGACCGGTGCATTCAGCCGCTCTGCCACCCCTCCGAACGGCGTGCATACTACGCTAAGCCCTTGTTCATATGCAATACATATTTCCTGTGGGATAGTGTGCGGGAGCAAAATGGCAGGTGGCTTGAAATTGTTCCTCGTCATCCCTATTTGTTCTACATACAATGCGTAAACATGCAGTAACAAACAGCGATCACGAGGCGGCTGCTCGCCGTCTCACCCGGACATAAAGAGGACACCCAAGATGGATACCCGTTCTATCTACACTGGCACCCAAAGTGCCGTACGCGATACCAACAAGGTGCTGCGTAACACCTATATGCTGCTCTCCCTCACTCTGGGCTTCTCTGCCGTGGTGGCGGGCATCGCGACCGTAATGAACATGCCGCCGCTGCACTGGGCCATCTTCCTCATCGGCGTATACGGTCTGATGTTCCTGACCGAGAAGAATCGCAACAACGGCATGGGGCTGGTCTTCACCTTCGCCCTGACCGGTCTGCTGGGCTATAGCCTGGGCCCCATCATCAACATGTATATGAACAATGGTGGTGGCGAGATCGTGATGACCGCCCTTGGCGGCACCGCGCTCACCTTCTTCGGTCTGTCGGCCTATGCCCTGACCACCAAGCGTGACCTCTCTTTCATCGGCGGCATGCTGTTCGTCGGTTTCTGGGTACTGCTGGTGGCCATGATTGCCAACATCTTCCTGCAGATGAGCGCCCTGAGCCTGGCTCTGTCCGCCATGTTCATGCTCTTCTCCTCCGGTGCCATCCTGCTGACTACCCAGCAGATCGTGCGCGGTGGCGAGACCAACTACATCTCTGCCACCGTCACCCTGTATGTCTCCATCTACAACATCTTCCTGAGCCTGCTGAGCCTGCTTGGCGGCAACCGCAACTAATCAGAAACCCCGCTTCGGCGGGGTTTTTATTGGCGCCGATTTTTGTCAGGATAAGTTGTAAATCAAGGATATGAAGCGAAGTGGCCCTGATTTGGATCAGGGCCACTTCGCGCTTGGCGGGTTACTATCTCGCTCTCGTTTCGATCAAGGGTTTCACCTGTCTCATGCCGATGGATCTCTCTGGCCTGCTGCGCCGACTGCTGACCGATAGTCACATCTACTTCGCTCTCAAGGTGCTGCTGGCCATTCTCGGTCTGCTCGCCTTCACCCTGGCCACCGGCAATATCCAGCTCACCGTGCTGCTCTCCCTCGGGGTCGTGGCGGGTGCCATTGCCGAAACCGACGACAGCCTGTGGGGACGCCTTAAAAACCTCGCCATGACGCTCATCTGCTTCATGTTCGCGTCCCTCTGTGTGCAGTATCTCTACCCCACCCCCTGGCTGTTTGCCATCGGGCTGGCCAGCTCCACCTTTATCTTTGTGATGGTGGGGGCCCTCGGTGCCCGCTACGCCACCATCAGCTTTGGCTCGCTGCTGATCGCCATCTACACCATGCTGGGGGCCGCCAAGGCGCCGGATCTCTTCTACCAGCCGCTGGCACTCGGCGCCGGCGCCCTCTGGTACGGGCTGGTCTCGTTTATCTGGCTCTGGCTGCTGCCCTACAAGACCCTGCACGAGCAACTGGCCCAGAGCTACTTCGCCCTTGGCCGCTACCTGCTGGAAAAGTCCCGCTTCTTCCCGGCGGACGAGCACGGCGCCCAGGCCATTCGCCACAATCTGGCCCAGCTCAACATCAATCTGGTGAGCGCGCTGACCCTCACCAAGTCGGCCCTCAACGCCCGCCTGAGCCGCCGCCATCCGGCGAGCCCCGAGCTGGCCAGCCTGCTGCGCCTCTATCTTCTGGCGCTGGAGATTCACGAGCGAGCCACCTCCAGCCACTATCCCTACAGCCGGTTGGAAGCGGAGCTCAAGCAAGGCATCGTACTGGAAGGATTTCAGGAGGTGTTCCTGCAACTCTCCGAGGCATGCCAGCGGCTGGGTTACGCCATTCTGGTGCACAAGCCCTACGCCCATAACAAGCGCATCCACTGGACGCTGGAGGCCCTAGGCGATCAGCTGGAGTTCACCAATCTCAAGCAGCACTACCCGAAAACCCTGCTGACGCCGATGAAATTCCTGCGCCGCAATCTGGCCAGCATCAACCAGTTGCTGGGCAGCGCCGAAGTGCTGCAAAACCCCGAGCAGCCGGAGCAGGATCTGCCAGCGCTGGCGCGCCCCCCCCGCCTGCCGCTGCTAGCCCAGCTCAAGCAGCACCTCACCTTGCACTCCATGGTGTTTCGCCACGCGCTGCGTTTGTCGCTCGGACTGGTGATCGGCTACGGCATACTGCAAACCTTTGATATGGATAAGGGCTACTGGATTTTGCTGACCGTGCTGTTTGTCTGCCAGCCCAGCTACAGCGCCACCCGCCGCCGACTGGTGCAGCGGATGCTCGGCACCTTCGCAGGTATTCTGGTGGGTATTCCGGTGCTCTGGCTCTTCCCCGAGCTGCACGTTCAGCTGGTGGTGATGGGGCTGGCCGCCTTCCTGTTTTTCACCCAGGTGCGCAACAACTACAGCGCCGCGGTCTGCTTTATCACCCTCTACGTGCTGATGGCGTTCAATCTGCTTGATGGCATCGGCTTTGCCATTCTCGGGCCACGGCTGCTCGATACCCTGCTCGGCTGCCTGATCTCTTACGGGCTGGTGGCCTGGCTCTGGCCGGACTGGCAGTACAAGCGGCTGCCGACGCTTATCGCCAATTCGCTCTCGGCCAACGCCCGCTACCTCTCGGCGGTGCTGGCGAGCCTCAAGCAGCAGCGAGACGAGTCCATCGACTATCGGGTGGCGCGCAAGAGCGCCCATCTGGCAGACAGCGAGCTGGCCACCGCCTGGCAGAGCATGCTGGTGGAGCCGCAAAAGCGCCGCCGCTTCCTCGATCTCTGCTTTACCCTCACCTGGCGCAACCATGCCCTGCTCTCCTACATTTCGGCGCTGGGAGCCCATCGCGACAAGCTGGAGGCCATCAGCGGGCTGGATGAGGTGCGCCACCACATCTGCCACACCTTGGAGCAGGCCGCCGGACATCTGGCGGGCAACCCCTCCAGTTCCATCGGTGGTCAGTGCCCCATTCTTTGCACGGACAGCAGCGAGGAGCAGCTGATGCTGACCCAGCAGCTCAACCTGATCAGCGAGCTGGCGGATCAGCTGCTGCATCTGGCCAACGAGAGTCGGTTGCTCACCGGGGATCAAGGCGCTACCATGCCCGCCCAATCCTGATAGCCCCATTAGCGAGGAGCCCCCATGTCTGCGTCCGAAAAACATCAGCTGGAATTCAACGGCCAACTCATCGAGACCGATGCCAAGGGCTACCTGCTCAACAGCAACGACTGGAGCGAGGAGCTGGCGCTGGTACTGGCTGCGCAGGAGGGGATCACGCTTGAGGAGCCGCACTGGGAAGTGGTGCGCTTTGTGCGCGCCTTCTATCTGGAGTTCAACACCTCCCCCGCCATCCGCGCGCTGGTCAAGGCGATGGAGAAGCAGTACGGCCCCGAGAAGGGCAACAGCCGCTACCTCTACAAGCTGTTCCCGGAAGGGCCCGCCAAGCAGGCGACCAAGATTGGCGGCCTGCCCAAGCCGGTAAAGTGCATCTGATCCCATGCATCTCATCCCATAACAACGGGGGCCGCAACTGCGGCCCCCGTTGTTTTTCATGCGTCTTTCTCACGCACCGCGCATTCATGCCACGCGCACTTCCAGCCAGCCTTATCCCCGCTTGTCAGCCAGCACGACCAGCTGCTCCGCCAGCCGGTGACCGTGCAGGTAGGAGGCGATCAGCTCGCTATCCGCCTTGCCGATTTCAACCTGCTGATACCAGTGCGCCAGCATGGCGGCAAAGCCGCGCTGGGCCAGCACCGGCTGCCAGTCGTTGGGGCTAAGCATCTCGGCCTGCTTATCGCGGGCGATGATGCCGCGAGTGCAGTTCTCAAGGTGCAGGGAGAGGTTGTCGCCGTAGGCATCGATGCGCTCCTCGGTGATCCCGGCGCTGCGGTTCATGCTGCCGCTGATGGCACGATCGCCGCTCTGCCAGCTGACGCTTACCCCAGCCAGCAAGCTGTTGTCCTTCGTATCAGGTCGCAATACCGCATGAAAGTCGCCGCCCGGCACGCCGCCATAGAAGCAGAGGCTGTCGAGCACATGGATAAAGTCGTCGAACAGGAAATCCCGCGCCTTGCCCGGCAGAGCGAAGCGGTGTTTTTGCCAGTTAAGCTCGGTGAGCGGCTGGGCACGGGCAGCATCCATGGCGGGCAGATAGCGGCGGTTAAAGCCGGTAAAGAGGGCGCAATCTTGCGCAATGGCGAGGTTGGCCAGTCCCTCGGCCTCGGCCAGATTGTCGCACAGGGGCTTATCGACAAAGGTAGGGATCCCTGCCCGCAGGCACTGCTCGACCAGCTCGCGGTGAACGGCGGTAGCGGCGTGGATCATCACGGCGTCGGGGCGACTGGCCAGCATGGCCGCCACATCGGTAAAGCACTCGGCGACCCGATACTGGCGGGCCAGCTTTTCCAGCACTGCCGGATTGCGGGTGCAGAGCAGCGGGGTGACCCGCTCGTCGCTCGCCAGCAGCGGCAGATAGGCTTTCTGGGCGATATCCCCCAGACCAATCATGGCAATGCGCATCTCAACTCCTTTTCACTCGATAACGGACAAGCGGATAACTGCCCGCACCATCGCAGGATTTGTCCCGCAGATCCAGCCTGCCGTTAGCGCACTGGCTGGTGGCGGCCGCTCTGTGCAAACGGCGGCGTTATCCGGGCATGGCAAGATCGCTGACCGACTTGATCACCTCGGCCAGCCACTCGATAGCGAGATTGCCCTGGCTTTTGCGATGTCTGCCAACCACCACCTCGAACTGCTGCGGCGTTCCGGTCAGTTCCACGTTGCGAAAATCGCCGAGGGCGGCGATGGCCGACGGAAGGAATCAAATTGGGACACCCACCTTTTGGAGCGGGAGAAATTGGGACACCCATCTTTGGAGCAAGCCACTACTAGGCTACTTGCAGGCCCAATAAGAGGAGGTATCCGAACTGATGCCTGCAAAAGTTGGCTGGTGGGAGAGATTGCCAGGTTTAGAAAGCAACAGCCCCTGCACAGCCATTTATTGGACTATGTGCAATACCCGGAGCTATCAGCAGGGTGGATGCAAATCTATCACAGCCTTGGTTGATGGCATCGTCGCTGGCCACAGTGGCGGGCAAACTGCTGACATTGATCTCTGTCTCCCACCACTCTGATCCCTTGTCGCCTGAACAGCGTCACCTGCTTCAACCAGCGAACAGCATCGAGTCCCAATCGTTCCAGAATGGGTCCAAATTGGGCCGGAATATGACCCAGCTTGTCGGGCCGAATAGCACGACCAGTCCAATCAACCAGCATCAGGTAGTCGCTGAAGGCATAAGGCAGCTCTTCAGGCTTACCCTGGCGGGCAAACGGCAGCAAAAGTGGTGGCAAAACCTCAGTAGTAGCAGGCGCGTCAAGGCGCTGTTTGATACTGGTGTATTCACTCTGCTCTGGCCGATCGGTCAACGCAGCTCGTATCGGATTGAGGTCAACATACGCCATACAGGCCAACAAGGCGGATTCGGTGAGCAAAGCCTGACTCTTGAAGCGCCCCTCCCAGAAATGGCCCTTGCAACCATCTTCCTGATTGGCCTGACGGGCCAGATTTTCATTGAGTAGCCGAATAAACCAACTTATGGAGTGAAGCCGCTCCCGCCATTGGGCCAGCAATTGCTGCACGACAGCCAGCTCAGGCTCGATCAACATCTCCCCCTGATACCAGCGCCTGACCAAATGCGGCCACTGGAATAGCGCCGCCCAGCGCTCAGCCACCTCCCGCTCACTCCAGTTGGCTGCGGTATCGGGCTCCACCTTGAGCACCAGATGATAATGATTGCTCATCACCGCATAAGCACAAATGCCAATTGCAAACAGCCGCGATAGTTGCCCCAACTTGTCGACCACCCACTGACGCCGATGCTCATAACTCTGGCCAGAATGGGCATCGTCACCACACAGAAAGGCTCGCCGCACACAGCGGCTGACCACATGGTAGTAAGGCGTATCCTGCAAGCTGATTTGACGTGAACGGGCAATGGTCATGGCACATCCCTCAACGGTGACCTCTTAAGTCAAGAACAGCCCTACGCCACTGTCAAAAAGGTGGGTGTCCCGAAAAAATGAAGTGCTCTATGTCGATGCCTGATACGGTTCAGGTGTGAACCGAATGCCTTTGTAATGCCTTGTCGATGTTTTTCCTCTTCCCCGAAAGCGCCAGCTCTCGGGGCTTTTTGCATCAACAGGGTGGGGGTTCCGAAAAAGAGATTCTCTCCCTTTGCTTACTGCTTTATCAGAAGTCATCAGCCTGTCATCTGGCTGACATCCCGCGGTCATTTTCAAGCCATAGAGTTTTTCACTTATTTTTCATATGGATAGATAAGGAACATCATGACTTTCCCGCGCTCTTCTTATGTGGCTTTGGCCGTCTCGCTGGTCTTGCTTGGCGGCTGCCAGTCAGAGAACGAATCGTCTGCCGACAGCCAGGGCAAAACCGCCTACCAATACAGCACCAAAGCGGTCTACAGCCCGCAGCAGCAGGCGGAGAGCTACGAGCCAGCGCCTCAGGGGTTCAGCCCGGTCTTTACCGAGATGGTGGCGCGCCATGGCTCGCGCTCCCTCTCCAGCCCGAAATATGACGTGCTGACCAAGCTGGTATGGGAAGAGGCGCAGCGTCAGGGGGCGCTCACCACTCTCGGGCAGGGGCTGGGAGGCAAGGTCGATCTGGTGACGGCCGCCAACCAGAAACTGGGTTACGGCCTGCTCTCGGCGCTGGGCAAGGAGGAGCACGCCAATCTCGCCACCCGGCTGGCGGCGCGGCTGCCGACCCTGCTCAACAGCAGCGAGCCCCACTGCATCAAGGTGGTCACCTCGGGCAAGGACAGGGCCAACGAAAGCGCCTTCTACTTTATGGAGAGCCTCAAACGCAACGTGAGCTATGTCAGCGACTCGGCGCAGTGCTACCTCACGCAGGATGACCCCTCGAAGATCGACAAAAAGCTGGTCAACAAGTTCGAGCTCTACTTCCACAAGACCACGCCCGAGGGGGATTACGCCCGCTACCTGCCCGCCTATGAGAGCTACCAGCGCTTTATCGGTGACGAAGATGCAGGAGTCGCCCCGGCCCCCGAGCTGGCCAGGGCGCTGGATCAGCTTAAAAACCTGAGCAAGACCAAAGAGATGGCCCGCAGCATGCTGGAGCGTATCTACAGCAAGGGCTTTGTCGACTATCTGGCGGGCGGCGTCGAGTTTGTCGCCGTCAACCCGGAGGATGGCGGCATGACCTATGTGCGCGACGAGGTGGATGCCGCCCTGATGCTCTACAACCTCTTTATCATCGGCCCCGGCATGATCCGCGAAGCACAGGCACAGGGCAGCGAACCCTGGGCGCTGGAGCAGTTCCTCACCCCGGAGGAGTCTGCCTGGTTCTCCTACCTCTCTGATGCGGAAGATTTCTACGAGAAGGGGCCGAGCTTTGCCAACCAGAGCGCCCCCTACGCCATTGCCCAGCCGCTGCTCGACGGCCTGTTTGGCGAGGTGCAACGTCAGGTCGTGGAGGGTGAGCAGAGCCGACGGGCCACCCTGCGCTTTGCCCACGCCGAAGCCATTATCCCCCTCGCCGCCCTGATGAAGCTGGAAGGGAGCCGTCAGGGGGCCAGCCCGGATCAGCTGTTCAGCCAGCAGAACAACGAGTGGCGCGGCGGCTGGGTCTCCCCCTATACCGCCAATATTCAGTGGGATATCTACCAGAACGGGCAGCGGCAGGTGCTGGTCAAGATGCTCTACAACGAAAAGGAGATCGCCTTTAAAACCGGCTGCCAGCCCTACCAAAGCGGCAGCCACTACTACGACTTCGAGGAGCTCAAGCGCTGCTACGGCTATAACGGCTAACCCTTCGCACGCCGGATATGGCAATCACCAGGGGCGACCAGCAGGTCGCCCCAATTCACTCCCCTTCCCTGCCTGCCTGCCAAAGCGGGATATGGCTATAAAGCTGCCTTCCGGCTCCATTTGCTGATCAATCTCAAAAAATGATTAATTTCTGATAGTTAAGTCACTTTAAGGCTCGCCTACACAGTTTCGTTTGGCTTACCATGGTCATTCAGAACCTGCTGACCTGCGATGGGTTGCTGCCAGCGCGGGTGAAGGGAGCATATTGGAAGCTGTAATCCATGGGCGGTAGCATTGCTCATTGCTCATTGCTCACAAAGGTGGGTGTCCCAGATTTCTCCGTATTCTATGGTGAATTATGAGTTTAAATTTCATTGTTATTGATCGTGGTCAGCACAAGCCAACACCTGTTTTTAATACCGCCTATCTTCGGATTGATTATTGGAATGATTATTCCTTTGTCACTATGTTTTATCTAACTGTGTTTGATCAAACAGGGGCCGAGCATGACATTGGGAATATTAAAATTGCATTCAAAGGTCAGACAGAACAAATTAGCACACACTCCACACTAGAAAGAAATTTTTCTAGCCTCACAGATGAATATTTTTCGCTTGGAGTTGATCTGGATTTTTATGAGAATTTAGGTCGATTAGATACGACTATTAAAGATAATATTTTGAGCTCTTTACAGGACATTGTATTTCTACCAGGAAGATTACCTGAACTTGAAAATGAGCGAGTATTAAACATATCTTTATTACGTGGTGTGTCCCTTTCCGATATTCACGGTCAATTTGCCAGAGTTTTGAAAGGATTAGTAGCATTATCGGATTTTCACTTTAACTTTATTCGTAGTGGCGTTAATGGGCTATGTGATTTGCGAATAACTTTCACAGTTAAAGTTGATGCCATTCCGAGCACAAATATTCACGCATTAATTGGCCGTAATGGCTGTGGTAAAACAACCATATTAAATGGCATGATTGAGGCTATAACTGACCCCACTAATAACACTCTTTACTTTACTGAAAAAAAAGGTCTATTTACTGAACCCAAAATACCAAATGGATATTTTAGATCTCTTGTTTCTGTCTCCTTTAGTGCTTTTGACCCTTTTACACCACCAAAAGAACAACCAGACCCAGCTAAAGGAACCAGATATTTTTATATAGGTTTAAAAAATAAAGAAAACAATCAACAGCTAAACACACTTGATGATCTTCGTTTAGAGTTTGTTACGGCATTGATCGGCTGCTTGAGCGCTGAAAAGAAAAAAGACATTTGGATCAACTCTATTAACAAACTAAGTAGCGACCAAAACTTTTCCAATATGGGGTTGAGTGTTCTATGTGATAAATATTTAGAACTTAAACAAATGCATGTCAATCTCCAAGTCGATAGTAATGACTTTAGGGATTTGTTTTATAATAATATATATCGCTATTTGTCCAGAATGAGTTCTGGTCATGCAATTGTATTATTTACTATAACTAGACTCATTGACACTGTCGGTGAAAAATCTCTGGTGTTACTTGATGAACCAGAAGGGCACCTACACCCCCCACTACTATCAGCATTTTTAAGAACATTAAGCGACCTTTTATATACAACAAATGGAGTCGCGATAATAGCTACACACTCACCAGTTGTCTTGCAAGAAGTACCCAAGTCTAATGTTTGGAAGGTTATACGCTCTAGAGAAGCTATAAGTGTTGAACGCCCAGATATTGAAACGTTTGGCGAGAACTTAGGGGTTTTAACACGTGAAGTTTTCTCCCTAGAAATAATTAATTCTGGATACCATTTTTTATTAGCAAAATCTGTCGACACAGGAATGTCATACGAGGATATCCTAACTAAGTATAATAACCAGATTGGCTTGGAAGGACGAACTGTTTTAAAAGCAATGGTATTGAATAGGGAGGCTAACAAAAATAAATGAAAAAAATAGTCCCTCATGAAATTTCGTTTCAAGATATGCTGCTTAAGTGTGCCGAAGGCATGGAGCAAGTCAATGTACAGTCAGATTTTAAAAACCAACTCCCTATTTTTATAGCTCGAGAAAATATCTACCGAGAACTGGGGGGGAATGGAGTACTTTTTAAATATCCTAAAATAGAGCCGCTAACTGATACTACTCTCGTTGTTGGGCATTTGACAAAGTCAAAATTAATTAATCTTTATGAAAACAACTTAAGAAATAAAAATAAGCCTGCTAGAATATACTATGATGAGCTACTTGTCTCATCTGGTGAAAGATGTCCATTTTGTGGTGATATTGGATATACTAGAAATCTAGATCACTTCCTACCAAAGGCTCATTTTCCTGAATTTTCAGTTATGCCTCTCAATTTAGTCCCTTCATGCCGCGATTGTAACATGGGGGAAAAAGGACAAAAATATGCTCAAAGGGAAGAAGAACAAACGATTCATCCATATTTAGACAAAGATATTTTCTTTAAAGAACAATGGGTTTTTGCTAATTATATTGATGAGAATGAAGGTGCGCTAAATTACTATGTAGAATGCCCTATATTTTGGCGACAGGAGGACAAGTATAGAGCAATCAATCATTTTAACAATTTGGGACTTACTAATAGATATCAATTGGAAGCGGGTAAACATCTTAGTGAATTAATTGATCAGAAAAAATCATTTAAAAAAATGATACTAAAAATCAACCCCCAAATAGACCCAATATACATGCAAAATGCTTTTATTGAGGCCAATCTTCAACCATTGATAGATTCTAGTCAATTTCCAAACCATTGGAAAAAAGTTATGTATCAATGCATAGCCAAGTCAAATGAATTCTTTAAAGACTATCAACTACGGTAAGTTAATATTAAAAATTCATTATATAAATAACATCAAAAATTATTTACATATTTTAAAAAGGCGACCATCTGGTCGCCTTTTTATTTTCTATCGCTTTCCAATCAGCAAATATTACCGCGCCGGTCGCTTGGCACCATTCCCTTTGGCCGCTGGCTTGCCGCCTTGAGCGGCGGGTTTGGCGGAGCCGGCACGGGTCGGCGCCTTGCCCTTGTGGGCGGGTTTGCCGGTCGGTTTGCCCTTGCCAGCACTCTTGCCAGCACTATGACCTGCGCCTTGTCCGGCGGGCTTGCCGTTCCCCAGCTTGAGCTCGGAGCCCAGCGGCTTGCCATTGCCCTTGCCGCTCTTGTTGGCGTTGCCGCTAGCGTGCTGGCCGTTGCTCTGGCCCGCAGCCTTGTTGCCTGCGCCGTTGCCACGCTGATGGGCAATGTTACTGTGGCGAGTCAGGGCCGGTTTCATCCCCTTGCCGCTGGCGGCGCGCTCGTTGCGACCTTCTGCTGGCACCAGACAACCCGGGCCACTGCCAATCAGGTGGCCCTTGCCCATGGCGAGCAGGGCTTCACGGATCATCGGCCAGCCTGCGGGGTCGTGGTAGCGCAGCAGCGCCTTGTGCAGGCGACGACGACGCTCGCCCTTGGCGACAAAGACATCGCCCCCTTCTCGGCCCACCTTGTTTAACGGGTTTTTCTCCGTGTAATACATGGTGGTGGCGTTGGCGAGCGGCGACGGGTAGAAGTTCTGCACCTGATCGAGCTTGAAGCGGTTCTCTTTGACCCAGAGCGCCAGATTGACCATGTCTTCATCGGTGGTGCCCGGGTGGGCGGAGATGAAGTAGGGGATCAGGTACTGCTGCTTGCCCGCCTCTTTGGAGTATTTGTCGAACAGCTCCTTGAACTGGTAGTAGCTGCCCATACCCGGCTTCATCATCTTGGAGAGCGGCCCCTCCTCGGTGTGTTCTGGCGCGATCTTGAGGTAGCCGCCGACGTGGTACTTGGCCAGTTCCTTGATATAGCGGGGATCTTCCACCGCGATGTCGTAACGCACGCCGGAGGCGATGAGGATCTTCTTGATCCCCTTGAGGTCGCGCGCCTTGCGATAGAGGTTGATGGTCGGGCTGTGATCGGTGTCCATGTGCGGGCAGATGGTAGGCCAGACACAGGATGCGCGACGGCAGGTCTGCTCGGCCTTGGGGCTCTTGCAGCGCAGCTTGTACATGTTGGCGGTGGGGCCGCCGAGATCAGAGATGACGCCGGTAAAGCCCGGCACCTTGTCGCGGATATCTTCGATTTCTTTCAGGATCGACTCTTCCGAGCGGCTCTGGATAATGCGCCCTTCGTGCTCGGTGATGGAGCAGAAGGAGCAGCCGCCAAAGCAGCCGCGCATGATGTTGACCGAGGTCTTGATCATGTCGAACGCCGGGATCTTCTCCTTGCCATAGGCGGGGTGCGGCACCCGCTGGTAGGGCAGGCCGAATACGCCGTCCATCTCCTCGGTTTCAAGCGGGAAGGCGGGCGGGTTGACCCAGACGATGCGATCGCCGTGGGCCTGCGCCAGCGCGCGGGCACAGCCGGGGTTGGTCTCGTGGTGCAGAATGCGCGAGGCGTGGGCGTAGAGCACCTTGTCCTCTTTCACCCGCTCGAATGCCGGCAGCTTCACATAGGTTTTTTCCCACGGCTTGGGCTTGGGCGGCTGCACCAGCACAGGCTGGGCTTCCTGCGCGGCAGGGGCCGCTTCGGTCGCATCGTCAGAGCATGGGGCCCCTTCCATATAAGGGTTCATGATGGGATCGATGCGGCCAATCTGGTCGAGCTTGCTCGAATCCACCCCTTTCCAGCCCGGCAGCGGCTCCTTGCGGATAACGGCGGTGCCGCGAATATCCTGCATGGTGTCGATGGTCTCCCCCGCCGCGATGCGGTGAGCCACCTCCACCAGCGGCCGTTCGGCGTTGCCGTAGATCAGGATATCGGCCTTGGCATCGAGCAGGATGGAGCGGCGGATGGTCTCGGACCAGTAGTCGTAGTGGGCGATACGGCGTAAGGATGCCTCGATGCCGCCGATAACGACGGGCACCTCCTTGAAGGCCTCCTTGCAGCGCTGGGTATAGACCAAGGTGGCGCGATCCGGTCGCTTGCCACCCACATCCCCCGGGGTATAGGCGTCGTCGTGGCGCAGCTTCTTGTCGGAGGTGTAGCGGTTGATCATGGAGTCCATGTTGCCCGCGGTCACCCCGAAGAAGAGGTTCGGTTTGCCCAGACGCATAAAGTCATCCTTAGATGACCAGTCCGGCTGGGCGATGATGCCGACCCGAAAGCCCTGCGCCTCCAGCATGCGGCCGATGACCGCCATGCCGAAGCTCGGGTGATCCACATAGGCATCCCCCGTCACCAGAATGACGTCGCAGCTGTCCCAACCCAGCTTGTCCATCTCTTTGCGGGACATGGGCAGGAAGGGCGCCGTGCCGTAGCACTCGGCCCAATAGCGGGGATAGGAGAAAAGGTTGGGTACCGGCTGCATTTTGAACACCTGGAAAAATTCGGGTCGCGCATTATACCGGTTGCGGCCAAGGGGGGCGATGGCTTTTTGTCCCCAGCATTCGCACGGGAAAAGGCGCTTTGCCATCCAACACCCGCATCACGCCACCACAAACAAGCACGCCCGCAGGATGAGTGCGGGCGATCTTTGACTGCAACTGCCGCACGGTGAGCCGGGCCAATGCGGGGGGCTCACCGCCTGAATGGTTACTGACTCAAATCCTTGTCGATCCAGTATTTGGAGCCGGAGATGTTGGCATCGAACAGCAATCCCTTCTCGCCGATCTGGTAGATGGCCATGCCGCCGTTGTATTTGGCGGTAAGCTCGGCGCTCTCCTTGCCAGCTACCACGCCCACTTCGGAAGTGGCCTCCCAACCCTGGGTCACGAAGGCATCGAATCTGGCCTTGTCTTCAAACAGGATCACCTGCTGATAGAACTTGCCACCGATACCGGCCGCCAGCCCCGCGCCAAACATCTTCATATAGGTGTGTTTGCCACTCTTGCGATTGATGGCCACCCCGGCGCCCTGATTGGTATGCAGCATCAGGGAGAACTTGCGCGAATCGAATACTGCGTAGCCATACGCCTTGTCAAACAGCAACTTGGCTGAAGGCTGTTCATTGAACAGGCGCACCAGTGCCGTGTCGGCCATGGTGTTGAGCGCCACCCGCGCCTCCTGCGGGGTTTTGGGCTCCAGCATTTCGTCGAGCTTCTTGTCGGCTACCTTCAGCCACTCCTTGCCAGTGGCGATGCTCTTGTCGGTCCAGACCCCGGCGGTATTGAACGCCTCTTCACCCCAGGCAGAGATGGAGGCCCAGCTCTTTTTGGAGAAGTCGCTGACATCCTGCCATACCTCCTTGCTAGTCTCACTCACGGCGGTGCCGAGATCGGCGGCGGCAGCCTTCAGTTTCTCCCAGTCGGCATGGCTGGGTGACACCACCAACGTCAGTGACAGGGCCAGCAACCAGTTACGCTTGTTCATTTTTTCACTCCCGTATTGTCGAGTGTCTGGGTTACCCGGTGCGATCCCCTACAACGGGCTACCCGGTGAAAATCACTCCCGCATTATCGGAAGGGGAATCCGGTTAAGCAATCATTGAGTCCTGTTTATCCCGCCAAAGCGCGACAGCCGTTAATAAAAAGGCTGCTCATCAGAGAGGAGCAGCCTTGTTGAACACTGTGAAACCGGACGGGCTTATTCGACCATCATCACCTTGCAGGTGTTGGTACTGCCGACGGTTTCCATCTTGTCACCGTGGGTCAGCAGTACCATATCGCCGCTTTGCAGCAGCCCCTTCTCCTTGAGCACGGCCAGCGCGTCGCGGCACACTTCGTAGACCGGTTTGGTCTCGTCACCGTCGAACAGCACCGGGGTCACGCCACGGTAGAGGTTGGCCCAGGCCAGGGTCTTGTTGTGGGGGGACATGGCAAAGATCGGCAGACCGGAGCTGATACGGGACATCAGCAGCGGAGTAGTGCCCGATTCGGTCAGCGCCACGATCGCCTTGACCCCTTCCAGGTGGTTGGCTGCGTACATGGTGGACATCGCAACCGCCTCTTCCACCGACGTGAAGGTGTAGCTCATGCGGTGGTTGGAGACGTTCAGGCTCGGGTGCTTTTCGGCACCGACACAGACGCTCGCCATGGAGGTCACTGTCTCGATGGGGAACTGACCGGCTGCTGTTTCGGCAGAGAGCATCACCGCATCGGTACCATCCAGCACGGCGTTGGCGACGTCCATCACTTCGGCACGAGTCGGTAGCGGCGCGTTGATCATCGATTCCATCATCTGGGTAGCGGTGATCACCACACGGTTGAGACGACGGGAGTGACGGATCAGCTTCTTCTGCACGCCAACCAGCTCGGGGTCACCGATCTCGACGCCCAGATCGCCACGGGCAACCATCACGGCATCGGAACCGAGGATGATATCTTCCATCGCCTCATCGGTGGCGACGGTCTCGGCGCGCTCGACCTTGGCCACGATCTTGGCATTGGAGCCAGCTTCGCGAGCCAGTTCGCGGGCGTAACGCAGATCATCACCGCAGCGCGGGAAGGAGACGGCCAGATAATCCACGTTCATCAGCGCGGCTGTCTTGATATCTTCCTTGTCTTTCTCGGTCAGGGCTGGCGCGGAGAGACCGCCCCCTTTCTTGTTGATGCCCTTGTTGTTGGAGAGCGGGCCCGCCACGGTCACAGTGGTATGGATGCGGGTGCCTTCCACGCTCTCGACTTTCAGTTGTACACGGCCATCGTCCAGCAGCAGGATGTCACCCGGCACCACATCATTTGGCAGGCTCTTGTAGTCGATACCAACCTGCTCCTGACAGCCTTCACCCTTGCCCAGGGCTGCATCCAGCACGAACTTGTCACCGATGGCGAGATAGATCTTGCCATCCTTGAAGGTGGATACACGGATTTTCGGGCCTTGCAGGTCACCCATGATGGCAACGTGGCGGCCGAGCTTGGCAGCAATGTCACGCACCTGATTGGCGCGCTGGATATGATCTTCAGGAGTGCCGTGAGAGAAGTTCATCCGCACCATGTCGGCGCCAGCGCGGATAATCCCTTCGAGGATCCCTTCGCGGTCGGTGGCCGGACCAAGTGTGGTTACAATCTTTGTACGTCTAGGCATGAAAGACTCCAATATGAAGTTGAGATAACTTGAGATTCTGCCCCATCAAACCGATGGCTCGATGCACCCGCTTGCAAACCATCCGGGTGGTTTTTGTTATTAAGTTACAATACCACATCAAGACTACACCAAGGAGGGTGGCATAGACAGTCGGGGGCCAAAGCCCCCGACGATTCAGGAAGAGTGTGGTGTTTCAAAGCGGGATTCACGCAATCCCTCTTTTACCTTCTTCAGGTTTTCACGAAATTTCATCCCCCGGCGCAGGGTAAATCCGGTTGCCAGCACATCCACCAGCGCCAGTTGCGCGATGCGGGAAGCCATCGGCATGTAGACATCGGTATCCTCCGGAACATCCATGGAGAGCACCAGATTGCACTCGCGCGCCAGTGGCGAATCCTTGGCGGTCATGCCGATGACGGTGGCGTCGTTCTCGCGGGCCAGCGCGGCGATCTCGACCAGCGCCTTGGTGCGGCCGGTATGGGAGATCAGCACCACCACGTCCCCTTCGCTGCTGTTGATGCAGCTCATGCGCATCATGACGATATCGTCAAAGCTCACCACCGGGATATTGAAGCGGAAGAACTTGTTCTGGGCATCGCGGGCAACGGCTGAGGAGGCACCAAGACCAAAGAAGCTTATCTTCTTGGACTGGGTCAGGATATCGACACAGCGGTTGATGGCCGAGATATCCAGGCTGTTCTTGGCTGCATCCAGACAAGCCATGGTGGATTCGAAGATTTTGGCCGTGTAGGTATCGGGGCCGTCTTCTGCTTCCACATGACGATTGACGTAAGGAGTGCCATTGGCCAGGCTCTGGGCCAGATGGAGTTTGAAATCGGGGAAGCCTTTGGTATCGAGGCGACGGCAAAAACGGTTGACGGTCGGTTCACTGACGTCGGCCATTTTGGCCAGGGCGGCGATGCTGGAGTGGATGGCGGTCTGGGGAGACGCCAGGATCACCTCGGCAACCTTGCGTTCTGATTTACTGAAACTTTCCAGGTTGTTCGTAATTTTATCAAGGGTATTCATCATCACCACCAGACGTTTTTGTAATTTAGCTTCAGTGTCTTTGCACTAAATCTACGGCTAAGCAGGTTTCCAATCAAGCTGATGACTATACAAGACAAGCGGTTATCGCAACTAACGCCTGCCGTACAAAGTATGACTCATCTCTAATTATTTCGTACTTTTCGTTACAAAACGTCACCTCACTGTGAAACCGCTTACAAATGTTGCAAAGCAACAACACTGTGAGCAGGCGCACGTTTGTATCGATCCGGCGGGTGAGTGAGCCTGAGCTCGGATAGAATGGGCCGTCATAATCCAACAATAATGTCGGGACACCACAGTCGTCCCCATCCTGTAACGAAGGAGTTGTTATGCAGCATACCCATGCGCTGGTCGGCGATGTCGGCGGTACCAATGCGCGTCTGGCCCTGTGTGAGCTGGCCACCGGTACTATCTCTCAGGCAAAGACCTACTCAGGTCTGGCCCATCCCAGCCTTGAAGCCGTGGTTCGCCTCTATCTGGAGGAACACAAGGTCGAGGTGGCTGAAGCCTGCATCGCCATCGCCTGCCCCATCAATGGTGACTGGGTCGCCATGACCAACCACAGCTGGGAGTTCTCCATCAGCGAGATGCAGAGCAATCTCGGGCTGGCGCGCCTGCAAGTAATCAACGACTTTACCGCGGTCTCGATGGCGGTACCGGTATTGGCCGAATCGGATCGCATCCAGCTGGGCGGCGCCGCACCGGTAGCTGGCAAACCCATCGCCATCTATGGAGCGGGCACCGGCCTTGGGGTTGCGCATCTGGTCAAGGCGGGCGATCAGTGGTTGAGCCTGCCGGGCGAAGGGGGTCATGTGGATTTTGCCGCCAACACCGAAGAGGAAGATGCGGTGCTGCAGGTGATGCGTGGCGAACTGGGCCATGTCTCGGCCGAGCGTTTCTTATCCGGCCCAGGCCTGGTCAATCTCTATCGCGGGCTGGTGAAATCCGATGGGCGTGAGCCGGAGCCGTTCGCTCCCAAAGACATTACCGAACGTGCGCTGGCGGGCGAGTGTCTGGATTGCCGCCGCACCCTGAGCCTGTTCTGCGTGCTGATGGGCCGCTTTGCCGGCAACCTGGCGCTCAATATGGGTACCTTTGGCGGCGTCTATATCGCAGGGGGCATAGTGCCGCGCTTCCAGGAGTTCTTCACCAGTTCCGGTTTCCGGGTTGCCTTTGAAGACAAGGGCCGTTTCAAATCCTACCTCAAGGATATTCCGGTATTCCTGATCACCCATGAAGGGCCTGGCCTGCTCGGCGCTGGCGCTTACCTGCGCCAGTCGATGGGGATTACCATCTGATTGTAAGGTGGAGTGAAACTGAAACATCCGTGGTTCAGCATCGATTCAGTGTGGATGGCATATAGTAATGGCACGTAACCAAGAGGGTTGTACTTCACAAGGAGTGGAAAGCGACTCTCATCCGCTGGATACGTTTGTCACCTGACAAGCCTGAACTGTTTCAACCGGCCTTTTGGCCGGTTTTTTTTATCTCTGTGCCCCGAAATTACTGGGACAACGCCTTCAGCTGTGCCTTGTCGGGCGGGTTGTTCCAGTCGATGGGGCCGTGGGTAAAGCGGTACTGCAGCCGTGGCAGGCTGGTCTCCAGCCACTCTTCCCTAAAGTAGGCATACCCCTGATTCCAGTCAGGATCATTGGCCCAACCGGTTTGCAGGAAGTAGAGGCGAGTGCCCTGCCCTTCCGGCACAAAGCGCAGACAAACCTGAGTCTTCTGCTGACGAATATGGGGCAGACTGGGCGGAAAATTCCAGCTAAAGCTGAGCAAATCATAGGGCATGACGGCCATGACCCTGCACCCTTCACTGCCCCGTTCACCCAGTGGAGCATCCGGCCTGAAGTAGATTTCGAAGGGGCCATTCGGTTCGGCTACCATCAAACACTCGGGAGCCAGAAAACTGCGCAGACCACTCTCTGTCGTCCAGGCGTGCCACACGTCATCGATATGAGCCGGAACAAAAATGTTGCCTTCAATCTGTTTATTGTCCATAAATCAACAATCCTCACGCCATCCATACAGGGGACTTCGGCAGTATAGCCCCATGACAAATGTATTGGACAGCCCTTAATCACACCCTTGTCATTTGCCCCAGATAACCTTGCCCGCGTGCAACAGGGAACAGTGACCGCCCTTGGGAGAGCATGATGATCAGGCGCATGGAAGAACGTGATATCACCCCGCTGGCCAAGCTGTTTTTACAAGGCCGCAGACAAACCTTTCACTGGGTAGACCCCTCCCTGTTTCACCTGGATGACTTTATCGAGCAGACCCGGGGAGAAGAGATATGGGTGGCTGAGCGAGGGGGGACGCTCTGCGGATTTATCGCCGTATGGCAACCCGATCACTTTGTGCATCATTTGTACGTTGCGAGCGACTGGCATGGTCAGGGGATTGGGCGAGCGCTGCTCGAACATGGTCTGGCAAATAATCCCCGCACGGCATCACTCAAGGTGGCAACCCGCAATACGGCGGCCGTGGCCTTCTATCATCGGCTTGGCTGGCAGCATGGCGACGAGGCCGGGTACTGCGAGCTCACCGGTCCCTGGTGCAAGCTGTGTCGTGAGTAGACAACAGCTCTCCAGACTGTCATGCATGGGCCCGTAAAGGGAAAATATCGATCCGGGATTGCATGGCAGAATATGAGAACACCACGACCCCCGTTGCGCGCGTGATCGCGACCACCGCTCGCACCGAGGATCCCCCGCAGGGCGTATGTGCTTTCTAGACCCGAAACAGCTTGAGCAGGGTATCGAGCTGACCGGAGAGCTGGCGCAAATCGCTGCTGGCTTCAGCCACTTGCACCACCCTGGCCGCGCTCTCGCTATTAAGGGTGGCAATCCGGTTCACGCTATGGCTCACCGCCTCTGCTACCGAGTGTTGCTCTTCCGAGGCTTGGGCAATATACATGTTCATCTCGCGGATCAGACTGACCTGGTTTTTAATTTTCTCCACCGATACCTGTACATCGGCGGCTTCGGCTCCCGCACGAGAGGCCTGCTCCTGGCTCAACTGCATCCCGGCACCGACATTCTGGGTCGCCTGTTGCAGCCGTTTGATGCTGGCACTGATCTCTTCGGTCGACTGACGAGTGCGCCCCGAGAGGGTTCGCACTTCATCGGCCACCACCGCAAAACCGCGCCCCTGATCCCCAGCCCTCGCCGCCTCGATGGCGGCATTGAGCGCCAGCAGATTGGTCTGCTCGGCAATACCATTGATCACTTCGATAATATTGCCGATGCTGCTGCTCTCGGTAGAGAGGGAGCGCATCAGCCCCGCCACCCGTTCCACCTCTCCCACCAGCTGGTGAATCGCCTGATTGGCATGACCGGCCAGATTGTAGCCCTGTTCGACATAAAGGTTGGCCTCATCGGTCGCCGTAGCAGTCTTCACTGCATTACCTGCCACCTCCTGCACAGCCTGGCTCATCTCGGTAATGGCAGTCGCGACCTGATCCAGCTCCAGTTGCTGGGCATCACTGGCGCCCCGAGTATCCGCCGCAAGGGTGTCACAACGTTCCGCTGTCTGCAGCACGCCAGCAGAGAGCTCGTTGATTTCGGCCACCATCTCCTGCAACTTGGCAATAAAGTGATTGATGTTGGTGGCCAGCGCGCCCATCTCATCCTGACGGAGGATCTTGAGACGCCGGGTCAGATCCCCCTCTCCCCTGGCCAAATCGAACACCGCCAGATTCATCTGATGAAGTGGTCTCAGCACATTGCGATGAATGAGTACCATCAACAAGGCAATGATACAGATATCAAGTACCAGGATCTGCCAGACAGTGGTGATCAACTGCTGGCGCAAGTTGGCCTGAATGGCCGCATCACTGGTTTCGACCAGCAATCTGGCCACGGTATTTTTCTGGCCGCTGTCGTCGTAGACCAGATCATACCCCCCATAGGCCGCCGTATCGGCGGGTATGGCCGCTACAGGGGAAATAGTGCCCGCTGCATCGCGGGCAAACCCGGCCACCAGCTTCTCCTTGTTGACCACCAGCAGTGTGCTGAGCATATCGGCCGCCAGCTCGGATTTGAGCGATGCCTCGATAAAGGCCGACTCATAATTCCACAAAGGGCCAGGCAAGGAGAGCTGCAGTCGCTTGATCGCCTGCTCGACCAGCTGAGCCTGTTTGCTGTAGCTCTCTTCCCTCACCGAGCTGTAGTTATAACCACCAAACAGTACCAATAGCAGACTCACCGAGAGGGAAGTCAGTACGGCAATCCTGAACTTCAGACTTTTCCAATCCATGACTTCCTCCCGGTATTAACGGCAGCAGGAACAGTACAACTTACTGGTACTTGGCGTTGATTTTCTCGATGGTGCCGTCGGCTTTCATGGCTGCCAGAACCTCGTTGAGCTTGTTGATGAGTTCATCGGGCGTATCCTTGTTAAACGCCAAACTCATCTGGGTTTCCTTGAACACGAAGACCGGCTTGGGTGAGGCCACCTTCTCCTTGCTGGCCAGATAGGGCGCCAGATACTGGCCGGTTGCCCAGAGATCGATACGACCGGCCTCCAGTTTTTTCACGTTGGCGGTGTCATTGGCTGCCAGCTGCAACTTGGCAAATCCCTGTGCCTTGAGATACTCGGCTGCCGCATCACCGTTGTAGCCCCCCACCGAATACTGCTTGGCCTCTTCCAGTGAAGAGACTGTGATATTGGCCGTCGAGCTGGAGAAGAACACCCAGTTGTTATTGACCAGCGGCCCCACCCATTTGAACAGCGCCTCACGCTCCGGGGTACGAGTCGTGGAGTAGAGTGCGGTGTTGGGAGTGCTGAGGGTATCTTCATACGCCCGCTTCCAGGGCATCAGGGTCAGCTTGTATTCGACGCCGGCACGCTTGAGCAGCTCTTCGACCACCTCGGTCGATAGCCCGACAATCTTGCCCCCCTCCCCCTGCATGTTGAACGGAGGGTAATCCTCGGTCATCACGTTCAGTGGCGCAGCCTGAACAGCGCTTATCGCCATCATGGAAGAGACTGAAAAAATTGCACTTTTCCACAGCAGTTGATAGTTCATTGCAACCTCGCTTTGCTTGCCATTCATCCCTGAACATCCGCCGTTACCGATGGCGGTGCACATCTGACCCGCTGGGGTCATGCCGGCTTTCACGGCTCGCCGCCCACCCATGTGCAGCAGCAAACAGATCCGGATTTTGCCAGTGCGCAACGAAACACAACCGGCGGGGGAGGCTCACGACAAATCGAGGTGGAAACATGCCAGGGCAGCATGAGGGGAGTGTGGAGGGGGCGGATAAACCTCTGCCATACAACAGCGCTGTGGCGAAGCAGAAGCGCATCGTTTAATGACCAGGGTCTGGGAGAGAAATGATAGAAAACGCCAACATCCATTTTCCCATACTGCTCGAGGAGACCTCAGAGCCAAACCTGTCCTTTAGCTAAGGTCACGAAAAGAGATACGTCAAATGAGAGTGCTAACCCCCTCATCTGCTTCCAAATTAGATTCCAGATGAGCTCCGCCGAGCCGAAAAGTGGCGCTAGATAACCGAAACAGAGAAGGCCACCGCGAGGTGGCCTTCTACAAGTCAACGTGAACGTCTGGTGAAACTCAATCCTTGGCCGCGTCCATCACACCCTCTTCGGAGTGCGCAGGCAGGATCAGGTTGAGCAGGATGGCGGCAACGGAGGCCAGGCCAACACCGGCCAGCGCGAAGTCGCCAATCTTCATCTCCAGCGCACCGACACCGACAGTAAGAGTCACGGCGACGATGGCGATATTGCGTGACAGCCCCAGATCCACCTTGGATTCCACCAGCGTCTTGAGACCGATGGCAGCGATGGATCCGAACAGCAGCAGCATGATACCGCCCATCACCGGCATCGGGATGGAGGTGAGCAGCGCATTGAACTTGCCGAAGAAGGCCAGAATGATGGCAAACACCGCAGCCCAGGTCATGGTGACCGGATTGAAGTTACGAGTGATCATCACGGCACCGGTCACTTCGGCGTAGGTGGTCACGGGTGGGCCACCGATGAAACCGGCGAAGCAGACGCCGATGCCATCACCGGCCAGCGTACGGTGCAAACCCGGATCCTTGGTGTAATCCTTGCCAGTCACGCCACCAATCGCCAACACGCCACCGATATGCTCGATACAGGGGGCGATGGCTACCGGCAACATGAACAACGCAGCAGCCCAGTTGATCTCCGGGGTTTCGAAGTGGGGCAGCGCCAGCCAGGGGGCGTTCACCATGCCATCGAAACTCACCTGGCCCATGAACACCGCCGAGACATAACCGGCAATCACACCGCACAGGATGGGGATCAGCTTGATCCACCCCTTGCAGAACACAGCGGCAATCAGGGTGACCGCCAGCGAGATACCGGCCAGCGTCAGCGCAGTCCCCGCAGGAACCACCTGCTCACCACCGGCGCGGCCCATCGCCATGTTGCAGGCAACCTGAGCCACAGAAAGACCGATCACCATGATCACCGGGCCAATCACCACCGGGGGCAGCAATTTGTGCACAAAACCCATCCCTTTTGCCCGGATCAGCGCAGCCAGAATGAAATACATGAAACCGGCGGCAAACAGGCCAAACATGGTGGATGGCAATCCCCAAGTCTGGGTGGCGTAGATGATGGGAGCGATGAAGGCAAAGCTGGAACCGAGGAAAATCGGGACCTGGCGGCGGGTGCAGAGTTGGAACAACAGGGTGCCCACACCGGCGCCAAGCAGGGCCATGGAGGGGTTCAGTCCGGTGAGCAGGGGCACCAGAACCATGGCACCGAAGGCGACAAACAGGATTTGCAGCCCGGCGACACTTTGCTTGACTAAGGAAAACATGGATGTCCTTAATTTTTTGATAACTGATGGGGATATTTATCACTTTTCAGTCATCACAAGACTTTTTCAAGGCACAAAATGAACACAAATACGTCACCTGTTACCTTTTACTGCTTGGGAAGGGCATGAAACTGGCTTTTTAGGCGGGATTCGTTGCTACAAGCATCGAGTATGCGATTTTACGCATTATTGTGACGAACGCCAATCGTTTTTCCATCATGTTTATTGTGTTCATGGTCAAAGATGCCACCGCTAGGGGGCGCTCTATAATGGATCCTGTGAATCAAGATGGACAAGGAGTCCCCATGTCACAGCCCCCATTCAAGGCCAGCCAGCGCAGATTGCTTATTGGCTCGGCCATCGCACTCGCCCTGTTTGCAAACCCGTTCAGTTATGATTTCGCCCACAATGAGTGGCAAATGAATCAGGCCTATGCCAAGTCCTGCTTTATCGCCGGCACTCGCATCACGATGGCCGATGGCTCCACCCGCCCCATAGAGACGCTCCGGGTCGGTGAACGAGTGCTGGATCAACACGGCGGCAGTAACCGGATCCTGGCGGTCGAACGGGTCATACTGGGCAAACGCAGACTCTACGGGATCAATGATCTGCCCCCGTTCTTTACCGCAGAACACCCTCTGCTGACCACGCGGGGCTGGGCAGCCATCTCACCGGCCATGACACGAACCGAAAACCCGCAACTGGCAGTGCTGCCGCTATTTACCGGCATGCAGATAATGTGTCGCCCGGCACCTGTCATGGTGACGGGCAATCTGGCCCTGCAATCCCAGCCGGAATTACTGCTGGTTGAGTCACTCTGCTGGATCGAGGCGCCTCCCACTACCGCACTCTTCAATCTGCTGCTCGATGGCAGCCACAGCTACATCGCCAATGAGCTGATCGTTCACAACAAAGATGGCGATGGTGGCAGTGGGGGCAGCAGTGGTGGGGGCAGCAGCAGTGGTGGTGGCAACAGCGGCGGAGGCAGCAACAGCGGCGGAGGCAGCAACAGCGGCGGAGGCAGCGACAGCGGCGGTGGCAGCGACAGCGATGGGGGCAGCGATGACAGTGGCGGCCAGGGCGAGCATGCCGGCGGAGAGCAGCATGGTGGAGGTGAACGGCATGCTGGTGGAGAAAAACATGCAGGGGGAGAACGCCATGGGGGTGGCCGCGGATTTGGCAATGGCGTTGATGACAACGGTGTAGATACCGTCGATGCCAATGGCAACAAGCTCAGAGGTGACGGCACCATCGATGACAACGGCGTGGATGCCGTCGATGCCAACGGCAACAAGCTCAGAGGTGACGGCACGGTCGATGACAACGGCGTGGATGCTGTCGATGCCAACGGCAACAAACTCAGGGGCGATGGCACGGTCGATGACAACGGTGTGGATGCTGTCGATGCCAACGGCAACAAACTAAGAGGTGACGGCACGGTCGACGATCGTCAGCAAGTGCTTACCGATGAGCAGGAGCGGGCGCTGCTCAACAACGGCTTTCGCCAACAGGGGCAACCATGATGCGTTATCTGCTAACACTCCTCCTGCTCGGCCTCGCTGGCTGCGCCACGGTCGACACTCCGCCGCTTTACCATCAGATGGATAAGGCAGATATTCAACTGGCCAATCAGGCCCTTGCCAAGGCGCTGGAAACCCGCACCAAAGGGCAGAGCCTCACCTGGTTCAATCCGGCTAATCGTCACTCGGGTAGCGTCACGCCGCTGCGCACCTTCCGCCATACCAGCGGGGAGTGGTGTCGCGACTATCGCGAGCAACTCTATATCGGCAAGGCGAGCCAGCAGTGGCAGGATACCGCCTGTCGCAATCAGGAAGGGCGCTGGCGACCATTGCGAATTTAGTGAATGCCACGGGGTAAACGAAAGGGGGTAGCAGCGCTACCCCCTTGTCATCTTTACCGACCCGTTATCCGGACGGTGAATACGCGGTTATACCCGACGATAGGGCAGGTAAACCGGCTCCCACATGTGGTTGAGGATATGCTGCTGCAGATCCTGACCGATCAGTGGGTGGGAGGGATCCCGGCGCACGATATCCTTGAGCACGGCGGTCGCCACATGCACCGAGATGCTGCGCAGCTCGCGAATGCGGGGATACACGGCCCCTTTCGCCAGGTCCACCTCGCTCACGCACTCAGCCAGCGCAAAGGCGGCGGTAGTGAAGACATCGGGTGTGATCTCGCGGATCTGGCTGACGATGGCCGCCAGACCTACACCGGGGAAGATAAAGACGTTGTTGCCCTGCCCGACCCGGAACTCCTGCCCCTCGTAGCTCACATCCTTGAACGGACTGCCGGTTGCAACGATGGCTTTGCCCTTGCTCCAGCGGTAGATATCTTCCGGCAGCGCTTCACAGTTGGCGGTAGGGTTGGAGAGCGGGAACACCATGGGGCGCTCGCAATGCTGCAGCATCAGCTGGATGTGCTCTTCCTGGAAGGCCCCGCCCGAGCCACTGGTACCCAGCAACACGGTAATGGGCACATGACGCAGCACATCGGCCAGATTGGCCTTGCCGGGCACCTCGGTATCCCAACCCGCCAGCAGCAGCCCAGGTTTGGCGTAGCGACGCTTGTACTCGTCGAGCCCGTCCCGGTTGTCGCACACCAGCCCCTGGGTATCCAGAATGTAGATGCGATCGCGGGCCGCCTGCGGATCCATCCCCTCGCGGATCATCCCCGCGCAGATCTGATCCGCGACGCCAACCCCACCGGCGCCAGCGCCATAGACCAGATAGTTCTGCTGGCCCAGGGTCTCCCCCTTGACCTTGACCGCGCCGATGATACCGGCCAGCACCACGGCACCGGTGCCCTGAATATCATCGTTGAATGACGGCAGTGACTGCTGGTAGCGGGCCAGATTGTTGAAGGCATTGGATTTGCTGAAGTCTTCCCACTGGAGCACGGCATTGGGGAAGTGGCGTTTGACCCCCTGCACAAACTTGTCGATGAACTCTTCGTACTCCTTGCCGCGAATACGCTTGTGGGGGCGGCCCAGATACATGGGATCATCGAGCAGTTTCTGGTTGTCGGTGCCCACATCCAGCGCGATGGGCATGCAGCAGGCGGGGTGAATACCGGCTCCCAGGGTATAGAGCGCCAGCTTGCCGATGGGGATGCCCATGCCGCCAACACCCTGGTCGCCGATCCCCAGAATGCCCTGGCTGTCGGTGACGACTATGATGCGGATCGATTTGGCATCGAAGTGGCGGGCCTGACTGCCCATATCATCCACGTTGTCCGGAGTGATGTAGAGGCCGCGCGGCTTCTGGAAGCGGTGGCTGAACTCCTGGCACGCCTTGCCCACGGTCGGGGTATAGATGTAGGGAGTCATCTCCTCCACATGGCGTGACAACAGGGCATAGAAGAGAGTCTCGTTGCGATCCTGCAGGGCACGCAGGTTCTGGTACTTCTCGATATCGCTGCAAGCGCTCTTGAACCCCTCATACACTCGCTCGAGCTGAGCTTCAAAAGTTTGTACCTGAGGCGGCAGCAAACCATCGAGATCAAAATCGGCCCGCTCCTGTTCGGTGAAGGCCGTGCCCTTGTTGAGGTATCGATTGTTAAGCAGATCAGTGCCGGTCAGTGCAACGGGGCGAAAATCCTGTCCCTGTGCATCTTTCCACAGCAGATATTGTCCGGTAGCCATAGTCATTCTCTTTGATTTACGTGAAATTGCCGTTCGGCAGGAGAGCAAGACTCATAATGAAATCAATCATATGACGTTTACTCGATCGGTTTTGTGAGCTTGGGCATACCCTGCGGCCAAAATAGGCGCCTGGCGGCCCCGGCGAGACAAATATCCACGGCAATGAATGAGACTCATGTTAGCATTGCGGGCAACCCAGCCCCTTTCACCGCATCACAGCCGGGAGTGACCTGATGCCCTCGCCTCTGCCAGCCTGCGTCCCCTTCTTTCTGCCATGCGCCTGATCCCGCTGCTTGCTCTGTGGTTGTTTCTGACCTGCCAGTCGGCTCTCGCCGCACCGGGCCGGGTGCTCAACATCATCGTGGGTGAATGGCCCCCTTTCGTCTCCGAGCAGTCAAAACAGCACGGTCCCGTGGCCCACCTTATCAGCGATCTGTTCAAGGAGGCGGGCTATGAGGTGAAGTTCCACTTCGCCCCCTGGGGCCGGGTCTATTCGCTGGCGGCCAACAGCCAGCTCTACGACGCCACCGCCGTCTGGATGCACAAACCGGAGCGGGAGCAGGATTTTCTGTTCAGCGAAGCGGTGCTGCAGGAGCAGTTTGTCTTCTTCTCCCTCAAATCACGGCAGCTGCAAGCCGAGCGCCTTGAGCAGATCATCGGCATGCGGTTGGGGGGCGATATCGCCTATAGCTACGGGCCAGATCTGGACAAGATGGTGGTCGATGGCAAGGTAACCCAACAGAAAGTCACCGACGTGAAACAGAATTTCGGCAAGCTGCTGCGCGGGCGGATCGACCTCTATCCGCAAGAGCTGCGAGTCGGCCTGGCCGAGTTGCAGAGCCAGCTCGACCCCGCCAGCGCGGCACTCATCACCCACAGTCAGACCCCTTTTCTGCGCAACGACAGCTTCGTGATGTTCCCGCGCAAGATGCCCGATTCAGCCAAACTGCGGGATCAGTTCAATCAGCAGTTGCAGCAGGCCATCGCCAGCGGACGTTATCAGCGCTACTTCGAACGGCTTTCCCGGGGGGACTATTAACCTTGGCGAGGCAAAAAAAGAGAGGATAAAACAACGGTGGCGGCCCTTTGTGGCCGCCACCTCTGTGATGCTTGTCAGCTGCTGGCATTAGCCGCTGATGCCCACCTCTAGCTTGAACGGCGTCTTGGCCTTGCTGCTCTCGGCCGCCCCCATCTGGTAGACCCGAATGGTATAAGTGCCCTTGGCGGGCAGGGTTGCCTCAAAGTTGTTCCCTTCCGTAGAGCCGATAAACATCGCCTCCCCCTTGCTGCCCGGCGGCAGAATATTGAAGTAGGGCTTGCCGGTCAGGATCACCACCATGCTCTGGCCCTTGTTGGCCGTCAGCTTGTAATCGAGGGTCTGGCTACCCTGAATGGTGCCGTTGATAGTCGCCCCTGACTCCCCCTTCTTGAACTGCACCTGCTGAGTCTTGATCCCGTCAGCCGCCTGCGCCACGCCCGCAATACCACCGAAGAGCGCAGATGCACATACCGCTGCCAGCCATGCTTTTCTCATCATTTGTCATCCCTTGTATGAATGGAACCCCCTGTTACTGTTGCTCAAGGTGGCCCAAAAAACCATCGCCGTTTGCGGCATCGCTCAATCAATTTGCCATCACCATCGACCCGCCATCAAAAGGGGCGCCGCAGCGCCCCTTCTCTTTACTCTTTGTCGACCATCAGCTTGATTTGCCCGCCTTGGGCTCATCGAGAGTGTGTTTTACCTCTTCATACCAGAGGTCGTGGTGCTCCTTGGCCCAGGTCTCGTCCACCTCGCCGGTCACCATCCCCTCCAGCGCCCCTTCCAGCTGGAACAGGCCCATGTAGATATGGAAGATAAAGCCGCAGATAAGGATCAAGGCACCGACGATATGGATAAAGCTGGCCCACTCCATCTGACGGCGCAGCTGGCCGAAGATGGGGAAGTCGAGGAACAGCCCGGTCGCCACCACAATGCCGCCAAACCAGATCAGCAGCCAGAAGATCGCCTTCTCGCCACCGTTGGAGAAGCCCGCCGAGGGGTGACTCCCCTTGTGCTTGCCGAGCATGCCGCCAAACTTCATGAACCACTGCACATCCACCATGTTGACGATGTTGTGGCGGAACCACTTGATGAGCACCCCCATCAGGCAGAGGAAGAAGAGCGGCCCCACGTAGTTGTGGAACACCTTGGCAAACCAGATCCAGTTCTCCCACACCCCGAGGCTCACCACCGGCTTGATGAAGTACTTGCCGTAGATGATGGCCAGCCCCGACCCGGAGAGGGTCAGGAACATGGCCGCCGTGGTCCAGTGCAGCGCCCGATCCAGCCTGCTCCAGCGCTTGAGCTTGCGCCCGGTGCGCGGTTTGGAGAGCTTGGTCTGCCCCACCACCAGATACATCAGGCCGCACATGGCCAAGGAGCCGAAGATGGCGATGGCGCCGAGCGGCGACACCCACTTGGTCTTCACCTCGAACCAGAGCTGGCCCGGCACCGAGATCAGCACTCCGTGCTCCGGCGAGCGGGAGGTGGTCACCCCCTCCTGCCCATCCTTCACCGCCCGCCAATAATCGGCGCCGGCAAAGCCGACCGCCTCTTTCTCGGCATCGGCGAAACTTGCGGTACTCACCAGCAGCAGGGCAGCAAACAGGGCCATTAGCCAGGTTTTCATGCCGCCCCTCCCTGCTTGTTCAGCTTGCTGGCATCGTGGAACAGCTCATCGCCATTACCCCAAGCCGCATCCTTGGCACCGCGATAGGCAACCCGCTCGCGGAAGATATCGGAGATCACCTGCGCATCCCCTGCCAGCAGTGCTTTGGTGGAGCAGAGCTCGGCACACATGGGCAGCTTGCCCTCGGCGATGCGGTTGGCACCGTACTTCTGGCGCTCCGCCTCGCTGTGATCCTCTTCCGGGCCGCCGGCGCAGAAGGTGCACTTGTCCATCTTGCCCCGATCGCCAAAGGCGGCGGTTTTCGGGAACTGGGGCGCCCCGAACGGGCAGGCAAACAGGCAGTAGCCGCAACCGATGCAGAGATCCTTGTTGTGCAGCACTATGCCGTCGTCGGTGTGATAGAAGCAGTCGGCCGGGCAGACCGCCATGCAGGGGGCGTCGGTGCAGTGCATGCAGGCGACCGAGATGGAGGTCTCACCTGGCAGGCCGTCGTTGAGGGTTACCACCCGGCGGCGCTGGATGCCCCACTCGAGGGCATCGTCGTTCTCGTTCTTGCACGCCGTCACACAGCCGTTGCACTCGATGCAGCGCTTGGTGTCACACATGAATTTCATTCTGGCCATGGGATCAGGCTCCTACTTTGCGAAAACGGCACAGGGTGACCTTGGTCTCCTGCATCTGGGTGACCGGGTCATAACCATAGGTGGTGACTATGTTGACCGACTCCCCCAGCACATAGGGGTCAGACCCTTCCGGATATTTGGATCGCAGATCCTTGCCCTCGAAGTGGCCGCCGAAGTGGAACGGCATAAAGGCGAGCCCCGGTTTGACCCGCGGAGTCACCAGAGCCTTCACCTTGACCCGACCCCCTTCCGGCCCCTCGACCCACACATCCTGACCGTCGCGCACCCCGACGTCGTTGGCATCCGCCGGGTTCATCTCGACAAACATCTCCTGCTGCAGCTCGGCGAGCCAGGGGTTGGAGCGGGTCTCGTCACCGCCCCCCTCGTATTCGACCAGACGGCCGGAGGTGAGGATGATCGGGAACTCCTTGCTGACATCCTTCTCCTGCACCGAGGCGTACTGGGTCGGCAGGCGCCACAGGCTCTTGGCATCGGGCCAGGTTGCGTAGTCGGCCAAGAGATCCCGACGCGGGGTGTAGAGCGGCTCGCGGTGCTTGGGCACCTGATCCGGGAAGGTCCACACCACGCAGCGCGCCTTGGCGTTGCCATAGGGGACAAAGCCATGCTTGATGGCCACCCGCTGGATGCCGCCGGAGAGGTCAGTCTTCCAGTTCTTGCCCTCGGCCTCTTTCTTCTCGGCCTCGGTCAGCTCATCCCACCAGCCGAGCTGCTTCATCAGGTCGGCAGTGATCTCGGGATAGCCGTCTTCCACCTCACTCCCCTTCGGCCAGGAGTCTTCGGCGAGCAGCGAGACGCCCTGATACTCGATGCCGAAGCGGGCGCGGAAACCACCGCCCCCTTCCGACACCGGAATGCTGGTGTCGTAGAGGATGTGGCTGCCGGGGTGTTTCATCTCAGGGGTGCCCCAGCAGGGCCAGGGCAGGCCGTACACTTCGCCGCTGACCGGGCCGCCCTCGGCCTTGAGGTTGGTCTTGTGAAAGGTGTGCCAGTTCTGCTGGTGCGCCTTGAGCCGCTCCGGGCTCTGGCCGGTGTAGCCCACGCTCCACATGCCGCGGTTGTATTCGCGGGTGATGTCTTCCAAGAGCGGCTGGTTGTTCTCCACCTTGATGTGCTTGAACAGCTGGTCGGCAAAACCGAGCTTCTTGCTCAGCAGATACATGATCTCGTGGTCGACCTTGGATTCGAACAGGGGTTCTATCACCTTGTCGCGCCACTGCATGGAGCGGTTGGTGGCGGTGACGGAGCCATAGGTCTCGAACTGGGTGGTGGCCGGCAGCAGGTAGACGCCGTCGGTGCGATCGTTCATCACCGAGGCGACTGTGGGATACGGGTCGACAATCACCATCATGTCGAGCTTTTGCATCGCTTTCTTCATCTCCGGGCCGCGGGTCTGGGAGTTGACCGCATGGCCCCAGTAGAACATGGCGCGGATGTTGGAGCCCTGCTCGATCAGATCGGCGTTCTCCAGCACCCCGTCCACCCAGCGGGAGACCGGAATGCCGTTATTGTTCATCGGCAGCTTGCCGTTGTAGGCCTTGTTGTCGAAACGGGCCTTGATCCACTCGTAATCCACATCCCACACCCGGGCCCAGTGCTTCCAGGAGCCCTCTTCCAGCCCGTAGTAGCCGGGCAGGGAGTCGGAGGTGACGCCAAAGTCGGTGGCCCCCTGCACGTTGTCGTGACCACGGAAGATGTTGGTGCCCGCCCCGCTCTTGCCCACGTTGCCGAGAGCCAGTTCGAGGATGCAGTATGCGCGGGTATTGTTGTTGCCTGTGGTGTGCTGGGTACCGCCCATGCACCAGACCACGCAGCCGGGACGGTTGTCGGCCAGCAGCTTGGCAGCGCCATAGACCTGCTGTTCGTTGAGGCCGGTCACCCGCTCTACTTCCGCCGGGGTCCAGCGCGCCACCTCTTTTTGCACCTCATCCATGCCGTAGACACGGGTGCGGATGAACTCCTTGTCTTCCCAGCCGTTCTTGAAGATGTGCCAGAGCATGCCCCAGATAAAGGCGACGTCGGTACCCGGACGCAGAGAGAGGTACATGTCAGCCTTGGCGGCGGTGCGGGTGCGACGCGGGTCGACTACCAGGATCTTGCAGCCGTTGCGCTCTTTCGCCAGCAGGATGTGCTGCATGGCGACCGGGTGGGCCTCCGCCGGGTTGGAGCCGATAAACATGATCGACTTGCTGTTGTGCATGTCGTTCAGGCTGTTGGTCATGGCGCCGTAGCCCCAGGTGTTGGCTACGCCAGCGACCGTGGTGGAGTGGCAGATCCGCGCCTGGTGATCCACGTTGTTGGTGCCCCAAAGCGACGCCATCTTGCGAAACAGGTAGGCCTGCTCGTTGGAGTGCTTGGCGGAGCCGAGCCAGTAGACGCTGTCGGGGCCGGACTCCTTGCGCAGGCGCAGCACCTCGTTGCCCACCTCTTCGATGGCCTGATCCCAGCTGATGCGCTGCCACTTGCCGCCCACCAGCTTCATCGGGTACTTGAGGCGACGCTCACCGTGGCCGTGCTCGCGCAGGGCCGCCCCCTTGGCGCAGTGACCGCCAAGGTTGAAGGGGTGATCAAAGGCCGGCTCCTGACCGGTCCAGACGCCGTTTTGCACCTCGGCATAGACGCCGCAGCCCACCGAGCAGTGGGAACAGATGGTGCGCTTCACCTCGACCGGCACCTCGGCCGCCACAGTTTTGGCCTCGGCCCGCTGCATCATGGCAGGGGCCAACCAACCGGCGGCCACGGCGCCACCGGCCACCAGACCCGAGTTGACCATAAAGGCGCGACGGGTCAGCCCCTGACCGCGGATGGCCTCATTGCCCTGCTCGCCCGCCTGGGGCTGCTCGGCTCGTTTTGTCAGTTTCATGAGTTCTCCTTCACTGATCCGGCTCAGTCAGTGCCGCGCAGGGTGCGATAAAAGTCGTGAACATGGGGGGTCTCCCGATAGCCCTTGTCAGGCTTGGTATCGTGGGTCAGCACCTCTTTGCCCACCACCCGACCGGTGGCACCGGCCAATACGCCTATAGTGGCGACCACGCCAACTCCCTTGATCAGATTGCGGCGGGACGGGTCTTTCAGCTTTTCATCGCTCATTCTTGTGACCTCTGTTTTTGTAATGTCCGGCGCCTGCGCGCCAGCTTCGCGTCCAATGGGATATCTCGTCTGTTCGTTTTGTTGTGGGTGGTTCGGGGCATTCAGCCCGGCACCACGCAGGCGCCAAACGGCAGGCGCAATTCGTTTTCCAGCTTGAAGAAATCTTCGGCAAGGGCCCCGACCGCCCGGTAGAAGCTGCCCCCTTTCGCCTGTTGCTGATCGCGGCAGCAGGCGAGTACCCAGGGGGCAAGGTGGCGCTCATAGAAGCGGTTGCGCTCCGGGTGTTGCTCGCCAATCAGTACCGCCATCACCTCACAGAGGGCGGCGAGATGATCTTCCGGTTCGCACACTCCGCTCTGGCGCTCAAAACCGAGGGACTGGAGGTCTGCGCGCAGTACCGCCAGCGGCAGCTCCATCAATGAGCCGGTGAGATACCAGGAGGCAAACGGCACAATCTCTCCGCGCCCCAGCCCGATAAAGAGATCCTGATACTCCTCGGCAAGCTCGTTTTCGTGGTGGCTACTCGCCGCCAGCTGCACCAGCCCCAGCCCTCTGGCAAAGGGGCCCGGCATCGGCTGCAACCCTTGCAGCCAGGCGAGCTGTTCGCCACGGGGGGCGGCGCGCCAGAGGCTTGCCAGCAGGGCGTAGAGATCGGCGCTGCTCTGTTCCAGTTCGGTCATGGTCAGTTCGCCGGCCTTTTCGTTATGTTGTTCACTCATCACTGGCCCCTCATACCTTGAGCTGGGAGACGGGATCCGCCGCCAGCGCCGCAAACACATCCTTGACCCGACAGTCCTCACACATCAGCAGCCGCTGGGCGGCCTCGTTCTGGAAGTGGGAGTGACCGGCCAGTTTTTGCTGGATGCGGCGGATCATCGAGGCCGGCGCGAACGGCTTGGAGCAGCGAATGCAGCAGGCGGCCTCTTCGGCCTTGAGGCTCTGCACCGCGCGGCGCGCCTCGGGCACAGGCTGCAAGCGGGGCACCAGCACGATGGCCTGCTCAGGGCACGCCTTTTCGCACATGCCGCACTGGATACAATCCTGCTCGATAAAGTTGAGGCCGGGGGCATGACCCACCGCATGCAGGGCGCGACTCGGGCAGACCGCCACGCAACCCATGCAGAGGGTGCAGTCAGACTCTTTGAGTTCCACACTGCCGTATGGAGCGCCATGAGGCACTGCCAGCGGCTCGCGGCTCCCGTCATTGGCCTGCCAGAGGGCATCGAAGGCAGCAAACAGGTTCTCCCGCTTGTCCCCCTTGAGCGGCTTGTCCAGCAGGGCAACGGCCGACTGGCCGGAAACAGGCTCACCAGCATCTGCGTCAAACAGAGCAATGCGATCGGCAGCAAGGCCGGCACCCGCCAACAGCACGGCGGCGCTCGCCAGCTCCCGCTCAACCAGCGCACGGACGCTTTCGGGGGCATCGTCACCCAGCACAATGCGCACCGCGCTGGCGCCATAGGCAAGGGCGGCGAACCAGCTCTCGATACCCAAACTCGCGCTCTCCTCCACCCAGACTGGCAGCCAGTTGGCGGGCAGTCGTATGAGTTCCGTTTCCACCCAATCGCGCTCGCTTTCACCGGCGATCAGGAGCTGCGGCGCTTCGCCACCCGCCTCCCGGTAGTGCTTGAGCAAGCGCAGCAGGTAGTCGCCGCTGGTATTGGCATCGGGCTGGTGATAGGCAATGGCGCCGGTCGGACAGGCAGAGGCACAGCTGCCAAAGCCCTGACAGAGATGGGGATCGATCTGGATGCGACCATTGATGGGCTTGAGCGCATCGGTCGGGCAGACATCGAGACAGCGGCTGCAACCGGGCACGCCGCGGGCGGTAAAGGCGCAGGCCTCGGGGTCGAGACGAAAATAGCGAGGCTTGTCGAAGATACCGGTCAGCGCACAGAGCTCGGCGAGCCGTTCGGCCAGCCCTTGATCATCAGCCAGATGCAGATAACCAACCGGCGGGCGCTCCAGCGCAAACAGCGGGGCGCGGCCCAGATCGGCCACCAGATCAAAGCGTGGCTGTTCACTGACAGCAGCCGCTTGTTGTGGAAAGCCTTGTTGTGGGAAGCAAAGCCCAGCCAGATTAATCCGCTCGCCCTGACCATTGAGGCCGGTGAGCTGGAACTGCCCCAGATACCCTGTCAGGCTCGGCTCGCGCAGGGTCAGGGCCGCGAGGGATGCGGTGGCATCGAAAATGGCTTCGAGATCGGCCGCCTCGGCATCGTGGACCGCTTCGGTCACCAGCAGAGTGGGCTTCACCCCGGCGGGCAGCAGGCTGGCAGCGCGGCGAATGCAATCTTCCGGGCCGACCAGCAGCAGGCGCCCCTGACTCTGGTAAGAGACAGTGGCCGGGATCAGGTTGTCGGTCTTGACCGTATGCTGCAGGGCATAGGCGCGAGCGCGCGCGTTATGCTCGGTCGCCCCCGCCTCGCGGGCTAGATTTGGGGCCAGATTTGGGCTCAGATTTGGCAATGTTTGTTCAGTGCTCACATACGCTCCTGTGCGCGCCACCTCATGGGATGGGCGCTTCTTGGTAAGCCGAGAGAGCAAGAGGCGAGCCAACTCCCCCGGAAAAAAAGTGACTGACAGGGAGTCAGGATCCTGAGGGTTCCATTTCCCCATCTTTGGTTGGGACATTTTGTCCACCACGGGAAACCAAAATGTCCCGAACGTCGGTGTGGGTTTGAGAATGGTTATCAGCCAGCTCGTGTTGCTCGGCGGCAGGTTCGCTGGCAACCGCCACCGGTTCAGCAGACCCGCTGGCCGGATTGGCCGATTCGCTCTCCGGGGCGATCACCTGATCCACCAGCCAGTTGCGCAGCCCGGCGGTCAAGGCCGCAGGCAGCAATTCGGGCTGGCTGAAATCCTGGGTGTAGTCGTCGAGCCCATCCGGCTTGTGGCTGCGAAACATGGCCCGCAGCGCCTCCCTGTCGGGGAGTTTGGCCTTGCCCGGCTGCGCCGTTTTCAGCGGCGGTTCGCCACTCTCAACCCCCTCAAAAGCAAGGGATTCACAGCTCCCCTTGTCAGTGCTGACTACGGGGCTATCCAGCGATGTATCTGGAGTTTTACCTTCGCCACTGCCTTCGATGGGGGCGGCAATCGCCTCGGGGATAGCCTCTTCCCTCGGCTGCAATGCCTGATGCTTGCGAGACGACCAGCGCTTAAGGAACTCACTCATGGGCGCGATTTCCGCTGTCACTGCCACGCTCGCGGCCATCGGGGCCGGTGGCTTTAACGGCGCCACAGCTGGCTTGATCTACCGTATCGACACCCAGCTGATCCTGCGCCCGTCCCTTGCCCTTTTTGCCCTTACGACGGGCCTCCAGCAGCTCGCCGTGGCGGCCGATAAAGGCCTCCACCCAGGCTTGCAGCGCCTCGGGCAGCGGGCAGGAGAGCACCTGCCGCTCGCCATCCATATAGGCGGCAGCCACGGTCTGGCTCAGGGTCAGGCCATCGGCCACAAAGCCTGTGTCCACGCGGCTTCCGGTGACAAAAAGGCGGGGCGAGCCGGAGCTCAGATTGAAGCGATAATCCCCCCGCTCGTCACGAAACAGGGTAAGGGGCAAGGCACCGGCTGCCTCAGGTTCGGCGGGGTGGAGCGCCGCAATCTCGAAACGGCGGCTCTGCCAGCGGCCAATCTGGCTGTCGATGGCCTTTAACTCCAGTTGCAGCCAGCGCTGCGGGGGCAAGGTATTGGTTGTCTCTTGCACTGTCACGGCTCCCATCAGAAGGTCTCTGCCGGGCCGCCCTCCTCCATGCTCCACCCCGTTCGGAGCGGTTCACAGCAGAACATTCAGGGCGGCCACGGCCAACAATGGGATAAGACATAGCAAGAGTGGGGCCAAGGCGGGATGGATTGTTCCATCTAGGCGTAGGCGGGCAAGATAAACAACAATTCAAATACGCGACCGTTCGAATATGCTTCGCTATTCTAACCTACGTTTCTATTTACCCCTTAGTGTGATAACTGCTTGAATTACACCCACAATCATCAATCCAACTGTTAACCATTTCATTGCCTTAGCCTGTGCAACATTTTCTCTATGTTTCCTCTGTTCCTCTTCATAATTAGATATTGTAACTAATGCTTGTGGTGACAATTTAAACCCATTATTACAGCGTTCCAAATCACCACTTAATAAAAGAGATTTAAGAAGCAGATCATTGTATCTTAACTGACGACTTTTATCTGGATGAAAAACCCAGCGTGCTGTATATAACAACGTAGATAAATTAATAGCACTTGTACAATAACCATGGCTATTATTATCTAGCTCTTTTTCAAGAAGTAGCTTCAGTACTTCGACTCTCTCAGAACGAATCAGTTCTTTTTTATTAAAAAGGAACTGATGCCCTTTTTCCTATTAAAATCTTTATCTTGTCAACTGGTATGAGCCCTTCATAAAAATATTGAAAAATTGATTCATATCGTAAATCATAGGGGCCATAAAAATATGTTATATCTAATTCATATTCACCAAGAAGATAAAATGGAATTGATATAACTCCAAACTCCATATTATTTTCCCAATACATTCCTGTGACGCCACCATGGCATACTTCATGACAGAGCAATGTCCATGAGTTATCACGTGATCTAAAGTAGACTACATAGCAGTCAACTTTTTTGGCATCATCCCCACTTCTTGGTATTCGCTCCGGCGCTGGTTTTTTTAGCAAACGACCAAGAATAAATCGCTCAATTGAATTCAATATACCCTCCATCTATAATCATTCTAAACACATATATCATCATCCATAGAGCATACTTAAAAATGTCTAATTAATAAAGTTTTGCAGCACTGCAAAAATAAACTTAAAAATATACATCAATAACATCTCTTAAATTTAAAACATATTATTCTTCAGTCAGAAATCTGGAACAAAACTTGCTGTATCCCTCCCCTTAGATCCCGGCAACCGGTCGCGAGGGGCCCATGACACCGACCTTTATCAAAAGCAATGCCGCCGCCCAGCTCACCATGGCCGTCGAGGTGATGGATGAGCAGGGCACAATGAACACCCGCCAAATCGCCTGTGAGCGGCCACTGACGGTCTACCTCAACTGGAAGGAGATAGTAACCCTGATGACACTGGGTGCCCGCCCCGAGGCGCTGGTACTGGGTTATCTGAAAAATCAGGGCTTTATCGAGGATATTGCGGCCATCGAGTCGGTGATTGTCGACTGGGAGAGCGAGGCCGCCGCCGTGGTGAGCAGCCAGCAGGCCGCCGATCTCGACAAGTCTCTGGAGAAGAAGACGGTCACCTCCGGCTGCGGTCAGGGCACCATGTATGGCAGCGTGATGAAGAAGCTGGAAGGGGTGGTCTTGGCGGCGCCCGAGCTTAAACAGAGCACCCTCTATGCCCTGCTCAAGGCGCTGTCGGCCCATAACGAAACCTACAAGATGGCGGGTGCAGTCCATGGCTGCGCCATCTGTCGGGGCAGCGAAATCCTCTCCTTTGTCGAGGATGTGGGGCGCCACAATGCGGTGGATACCCTGGCGGGCGAGCTCTGGATGCGCGGCGAGGCTGGCCACGACAAGATCTTCTACACCACCGGGCGGCTTACCTCGGAGATGGTGATCAAGGTGGCGCAGATGGGCATTCCAGTGCTGCTGTCGCGCTCCGGCGTCACCCAGATGGGACTGGATCTCGCCCGCCAGCTCGGCATCACCATGATTGCCCGCGCCAAGGGGCGCCATTTCGAGGTATTCAGCGGCCACGACCATATGGTGCTGGACGAGAAGCCGCCGGTGCTGGCGCCCAGTCCGGCTGGTCGCGGGATGCGGGATTAAGCCATGAATGAGTTTATGAACGTGAAGCAGGTGGCGGAATACCTCGATCTCAACGAGAAGAAGGTCTACCAGCTCGCCAACGAGGCGCGCATCCCCGCCACCAAGGCGACCGGCAAGTGGCTGTTTCCGCGCTCCCTGCTCGATCGCTGGCTGCTCGGCAGCTGCCACGAGGGGGTGATGAACGACCGGCTGCTGCTGGCAGGTTCAGACGACGTGCTGCTGCACTACGCCAGCAGCCGCTTGGCCCAGCAGCTCGGCACCCAGGCACTGGTGGGCTACACCCCGTGCGGCACCCGTCAGGGGCTAGCGATGCTGGCCCGCGGCCATGTGGATCTCTGCGCCATCCACTGGGGGCAGGCCGAGGAGGCGCACCTGCGCCACCCGGCGCTGGTGCAGCAGTATCAGGGCCACCGGCAATGGGTGATCGTTCATGGATTCAGGCGGGTGCAGGGGCTGGTGCTGCGCCAGGGGTTGCAACCCAAGGAGGCGAAAGAGGCGCTCGACTGGCGCTGGGCCATGCGTCAGGAAGGCGCCGGCAGCCAGCGCGCCCTGCAGGAGTGGCTGCAAACCCAGGGGGAGTCGCTGACCCGGCTGGAACGCACCCTTGAGGTCAACAGCGAGCGGGAGCTGGCTGCCGCCATCAGCCGTGGCGATGCGGATGTCGGGCCCGGCGCCCAGAGCACCGCCACCGAGTTTGGCCTCGGCTTTATGCCCTTGTCGCAGGAGTGCTTCGATCTGGTGATGCCGCAGGGGGTCTTCTTTCGTACCCTGCTGCAACAGCTGATCGGCTGGCTGCAATCCCCAGAGGGGCGCGAGCTGGCGGCCCGCCTCGGCGGCTATGACCTGACCCAAAGCGGCAAGCTGGTGTGGAGTCCGCAGTAAATAACCACTCACCCACCGACAAAACAGCCCGCCAACCATGTTGACGGGCTGTTTTTATAACGGGCCTTTTTATAACAGCCTCAATCGCTTGTCTCACGCCCCTCGGCATTGAGCGCAATGCGCCACCCTTCCAGTTTCGCGGGCTCGCTGCCGCTGGGCAGCAGGGCGTGGCTGCGCAGCCGCACGGTAAAGCAGCTCCCCTGCCCCGGGGTGGAGTCCACCAAGAGCTCCCCACCCCAGCGACTGATGATGCGGTGGCTCAGGGCCAGACCCAGCCCGGTGCCGGTAGCGCGGGTGGTGAAGAAGGGGTCGAAGATCTTGTCGATAATCGCCGCTTCGATGCCGCTGCCGTTATCGATCACCCGCACCTCGGCCCCGCGCAACTGACCCAGTTCATCGACCCAGTCGCGGCTCTCGACCCGGATCTCCCCCTGCTCCCCCAGCGCGTGACTGGCGTTGACCAAGAGGTTTATCAGCACCTGCAACAGCTGCTGGCGATCCGCCTCGATGGGCTGCAGGGCCCTGAGATCGGCCACCAGCTCCACCTGCTGCTGGCGCAGGGCGGAACGCACCAGAGTCAGGCTCTCCTCAATGATGGGGTTGAGGTGCTGCCACACCGGCGCGGTCTCGTAATCGCCAGGGCGAGAGTATTGCAGCAAGCTGCGGGTGATGGCACGAATGCGCTCGATCTGGGCCAGCACCAGCGCCAGCTCTTCGCGCACCGGCTCGGCCGCTTCCCCCAGCTCCAGCTTCATCAGCTCCACATTGCCGAGGATCACCGCCAGCGGGTTGTTGATCTCGTGGGCCACACCGGCCGAAAGCTCGCCAAGGGCCGCCAGCTTCTCGCTGATCAGCAACTGCTGGCGCGCCTCGGTCAGCATATGGATATGATCTTCCAGCTCGGCAGTCTTGAGCTCGAGGCTTTGGGTACGCTCGGCCACCTTCTGCTCCAGTTCGTCGGCGCTGCGAGCCATCTGCTGCTGGTGCGCTTCTTGCCTGTCCAGCATGGCGTCAAACTGGCGACCGAGTTGGGCCAGCTCGTGATCGGGGTCGAGGGCCAGCGGGCCGATGCGGGCCGACTCCCCGGCCTGCACCTGCCGCACCACCTTGTGCATCCGCTCGATGGGGGTGAAGAGATCCCGCGCGCCGCGATAGACCAGCAGGCCGGAGAGCAGCAACAGCAGCACTACGCCGGAGCCCAGCTCCACCAGATTGGTGAGGTAGGTGCGGATGATGGGCCACTCGAGAAAGCCGACATAGAGCATGCCGAGCCGTTCGCCCCTAGCTCCCAGCAGCGGCTCGTAGCCAGAGACATACCAGGCGTCGTGGACGAAAGCGCGGTCTATCCAGATATCCCCCTGCCCCAGCACCTGTTCGCGCACCGGGGGCGAGACCCGGGTGCCCACCGCCCGGCCAACCTGACGGCTGCTGCTGACCGGCACATTGGTGCTCACCCGCAGATCATCGAGAAACAGGGTGACCGTACCTATGCTCCCCTCTGGCAGGGTGTTTTTGGCAAACACCTGACCCTTGATCTCATCCACCAGCCGGGTGCTGCCGTTAATCAGCTCCCCCCCCTCCAGCACTGCCCAAAGGGATCCGTCGCGCCCCATCACAGGCGTCAATGACAGACTGATCAGCCCCCGGCTCTCCACCGCTTTGGTGCCATCCCGCCGCCACAGCACGGCCCGCTTGGCCAGTTGCGGTGAGAGGGCGAGCATCTCCTGCTGCGACCAGACCACGAAGTGGCTGACGCTGCGCCCGGCATTCAGGGTCGTCAGCTCCTGCGCCGTCAGAGCCTGAAGCTCGGCGCCGCTACGCAGGCGCAGAAAATCGAGACCATAGTTGGCAGCCAGCGGCATCACCCACTCGTCCAGCCGGGTTGGTGACTCACGCAGCCGCAGCTGAAAAGCCCAGGCATCCCGAAGATGTTCGAGGTGCTCGGCCTGACGCTGCTGCTGCACGCTGACCGCATGATGGGCGACGCCAAGGTCGCTGCGCACCGTGGTGAGCAGGTTCTGCCAGCTGTAGGTGAGGGTCCAGTAGAGGGTGAGCGCAATCATGCCCACCAGGGTGAGCATGATGGGTACCGAGGTGAGCAACAGCAGGCGCCAGCGCACTTTGGTTCGCACGCAGCGGGGGAGCAGAGTCAGTTTCATCGCCACCCCATCCGATCACCCTTTATCATTCGATGGCCCACTCCTTGAACTTGCGATCCAGCGTCTTGCGCGCCACCCCGAGCACCCGGGAAGCGGCCGACTTGTTGCCATCATGGCTCGCCACCACTTGCAGAATATGAGCCTTCTCCACCTCCGCCAATGGCCACTCCAGCGGGTAGCCCGCCTCGCTCCCGCCGGCTTCGGCAGGCTTGACGCTCTGCCAATATTCAGCGGGCGGCTTGCCCAGCAGCAGGCAGCGCTCAATGAGGTTGCGCAGCTCGCGTACGTTGCCGGGCCAGGGATAGGCCTGCATCGCCACCACATCCTCGTGGGTCCAGCTCAAGGAGCCCATCCCCATCTCGGCGGTGAGCTGGCGGGTAAAGTGGTGTACCAGCGCGGGGATGTCGTCAATGCGATCCCGCAAGGGTGCAACCGGCAGCGCCACCACGTTGAGGCGATAGAAGAGGTCCTCGCGAAAGCGGCCCGCCTCCACCTCGACCTTGAGGTTGCGATTGGTGGCGGCGACGATGCGCACATCCACCGATAATTCGCGCTCGGCCCCCACCGGGCGAATGGCCTTCTGCTCCAGCGCCCGCAGCAGGGAAGCCTGCATGGCAAGGGGCATCTCGCCGATCTCGTCCAAGAAGAGCGTCCCCTGATGAGCGACCCGGAACAGGCCGTCACGCCCCTTGCGGGCGCCGGTAAAGGCCCCCTGCACATGGCCAAACAGCTCGCTTTCCAGAAGCTCCGGGGCGATAGAGGCGCAGTTGAGGGGCACAAAGGCCCCCACCCGGCCAGAGAGCTGATGCAGGGCGCGGGCCACCAGCTCCTTGCCGGTGCCGGATTCCCCCTCCACCAATACGGCGGCGTTGGAGGGGGCCACTCTGGCGATCAGGGTCTTGAGCTCGCGGGTCTTGGCGCTGTCGCCGATCAGAGTGGGCGGGAACAGCTTGCTCACCTCCCGACGCAACAGCAGGTTCTCCCGCTCCATCTGACGGCGCTCGATGACCCTGTCCACCGCTTGCACCATCTGCTCCAGGTTGAAAGGCTTGAGGATAAAGTCGCAGGCTCCCAGACGCAGCGCCTTGAGGGCGGTCTCCATATCACCAAAACCGGTCATGAAGATGATGTCGCTGCGACGGGTGCCGGGCTCGATAGCCTCGTGCCACTCGATACCGGAGCGTCCCGGCATCCGGATATCGGCGATGATGAGATCGAAGTGAAGGCGGCAGCGCAAGGCTTCCGCCTCCTCCACACTGGCGGCTGTCTCTATCTGGGCGAAACGCTTGGCCAGCGCCTTGGCCAGAAAACTGCGCATGCCGGGCTCATCGTCAACGATAAGCAGGGAGAGGGCAGACCAGAGACCGGGAGAGGCTGTCATGGAAAAAAGTACCTCGAATACAGGTAAGGTCGAAGAATGTCCCGATAACCGGAACCTTTGTGGGACATTTTGTCCTTCCCGCAGCAAAATCACCAACACCAATTATTAAAAGCGATAACCGGCTCACCTAATTGCCACCATTAAATAACTGTTTTTTAAGGGCAAAGAGCTAATCTCTGTTATCAGAATCAGTTTGGCACCCCGCTTGCTTGGTCGTTTCCTCTCTCACCGACCCTGAAAGTTGCATCACGATGACGATTAAAACCAGCCTCAAACGTTTTGCCCTCTCCCTCGCCGCCAGCCTGCTGATCGCCGGTGCGGCCCACGCCGAAGCGGATACTAATGCCACAAAAGCGCCGATCCGCCTCGCCACCACCACCAGCACCGAGCAGTCCGGTCTGCTGGGCTGGCTGCTGCCCCAGTTCACCAAAGAGACCGGTTATCCGGTGCAGGTGATGGCGGCCGGTACCGGCCAGAGCCTGAAGATGGGCGAAAACGGCGACGCGGATCTGGTGATGACCCACGCCCCCTCTGCCGAGAAGAAGTTCGTTGATGCGGGCTTTGGCATCGAGCCGGTACACCTGATGTACAACGACTTCGTTATCGTCGGCCCGGCGAAAGACCCGGCGGGTCTGGCTAAATTGCACGACGCGGCCAAGGGGCTGCAAGCCATCAAGGAACAGGGCCAGACCTTTATCTCCCGCGGTGACGAGTCCGGCACCCACATCAAGGAGAAGACCCTGTGGCAAGCCGCAGACGTTAAACCCGAGTTTGCCGGTTACAAATCCATCGGCCAGGGGATGGGCCCGACCCTGACCATGGCCTCGGAGCTCGGTGCCTACACCCTGACCGACCGCGGCACCTGGCTCGCCTACCAGAGCAAGCTGGATCTCGCCGTGCTGCTGGAGGGTGACAAGCGCCTGTTCAACCCCTATCAGGTGATCCTGGTCAACCCCAAGCGCTACCCGGACCTCAACACCGAAGGGGCGCGCACCCTGAAGAACTGGCTGGTCTCCGAGCATGGCCAGAAGTTGATCGGCGACTTCAAGGTAGCCGGTCAAGCGCTGTTTGTGGCGGATGCCAACGGGAAATAATGGCAACCCCGACCCCTGCGATGACCTTGATGGCCCTCACCCGGTTCGCTGAGGGAGGCGCCTGATGCCGACATTGATCGACACGACCGTATTGACGGCCCTCGCCCTGCACGATGAGAGAGAGGCGTCATGCCGACCTTGATCGATACCACGCTGGCGGCCCTCACCCTGCTGTTCAGTGGTGACACCGAACTGTGGCAGGTGGTGGGGGTCTCCTTCTCCGTCTCCGGCATCGCCCTGCTGCTGGTGTTGCTGCCCGCCTTGCTGCTGGGCTTTGCCCTGGCCTATCTGCCGCTGCCCGGCCGCTGGCTCTGGCTCTCCTGCATCAATACCCTGCAATCGGTGCCGACCGTGGTGATTGGCCTCTTGCTCTATATGCTGCTGTCGCGGGCCGGCCCCTTTGGCGACTGGAAGCTGCTCTTTACCCAGCAGGCGATGGTGGTGGGGCAGATGCTGATCGCCTTCCCGGTGATCGCCACCATGGCTCACGCGGCGTTTGTCCAGAGCGATCGGCGCGCCTGGGAGACTGCCCTGACCCTGGGGGTCTCCTGGCCCAAGGCGCTGATCGGCCTGATGCGCGAGTGCCGCTTTGGCCTGCTGGCCGCCATCATCGGCGCCTTCAGCCGCATCGTCACCGAGGTGGGCTGCTCCATGATGGTGGGGGGCAATATCCTGCACTTTACCCGCAATATCCCCACCGCCATCGCGCTGGAGACCCAGAAAGGGGCCTTCACTCAGGGGGTGGCCCTCGGCATAGTGCTGCTCACCCTCGCCCTCTTGCTCAACCTGCTGCTGACGGCCTGTCGCGGCCACAGCTATCTGAAGAACTGACCATGCCCCCACTGTGTACCAACAGGAGTACCCCATGGCCCTGACCGCCCACCAGCTAACGATGCGCTTTGGCGAGCGCCAGCTGTTCGAGATTGACCGGCTCGCCATCGCACCGGGGGATGCCATCTGGCTGCATGGAGCCAACGGGGTGGGCAAGACCACCTTGCTCAAAATCCTGGCGGGGCTGCTGGCACCCACACGCGGCCACACCAATCTGCCGGGGCGCTGGCAACAGCGGCTCAACCGGTTGCTCAAGCGGGATCTGGGGCCGGGCCGGGTTACCTATCTGCACCAGACTCCCTATCTGTTCGATCGCACGGTGCACGACAACGTGGCCTGGGCGCTCGATAAACAGCTCGGCAGCGAGATCCGGGTGTTCGAGGCGCTGCGCCGGGTCGAGCTGGAGGGGTTGGCGCGGGAGCACATCAGCATTTTGTCCGGTGGCGAACGGCAACGGCTGGCGATGGCCCGTGCCTGGGCACTGCAACCGGCCTTTCTGCTGATGGATGAGCCCACCGCCAATCTGGATACACATTCGGTTGCCCTGATGGCCGCATTGGCGCAAGATCTGCGGGAACATGGCAGCGGCCTGGTAGTCATCAGCCACCAGAGCAATGCCCTGACCGACCTGTGCGAGCGGCAATGGACCCTCGCCCGTGGCCAGCTGCAAGAGACGACCCCTTTAAAAATCATCGAGCGACATGACTTCAAAAAGCGACAGCCACTCTGATCCCGTTGCCGTATCAGCAGTGATCCTGGCAGGAGGCCGCGCCACCCGGATGGGGGGCGAAGACAAGGGATGGGTAGCACTGGCGGGACGCCCTCTTATCGACCATGTTTTGGCGCGCCTGCGCCCCCAGGTAGATGAGGTATTGATCAACGCCAACCGCAGTCAGGCCCGCTATCAGGCGCTGGCCCCGGTCATCAGCGATGACAACAACGACTATCTCGGCCCGCTGGCGGGCATGCAGGCAGGTCTTGCTGCCGCCCGTCACGACTGGGTGTTGTTTGTCCCTTGCGATGGCCCCGCCCTGCCGCTGGATCTGATGAGCCGCTTTCGCGCCGCCCTGACCCCGGATACCGAGCTGGTAGTGGCCCACGATGGCGACTGGTTGCAACCCGTGGTGGCCCTGCTGCACAAATCCCTGCTCCCCTCCCTCACCGCTGCGTTGGCAGAGGGAGAGCGCAAAATCGATATCTGGTTTGCCCGCCACAATATGGCGGTGGTGAGCTTTGCCGATCAGCCGGATGCCTTTATCAATCTCAATAGCCCTGCCGAGCTGGCCGCCTACGAGGCCCGTCTGCTCGCCCCGGCTATCGACCCCCAACAAGGAGTCACCTCATGACCCCGGCCCCCACCCTTCCCCTGCTCGGCTTCGCCGCCTGGAGCGGCACCGGCAAGACCACCTTGCTGGAGCAGTTGATCCCCCTGCTGGTGGATCGCGGCCTGCGCATCGGGGTGCTCAAGCACGCACACCACGACTTTGATATCGATCAGCCGGGCAAAGACAGCTATCGTCTGCGCAAGGCGGGTGCCCAGCAGATGATGGTCGCCTCCCGTCGTCGTCATGCTCGCATTACTGAAACAACGCACGGCGAGACCGAGCTGGCCGAAGCGGACTTTCGCCAGCTGCTGGCCAGCTTCGATCAAACAGAGCTCGATCTGCTCTTGGTCGAGGGGTTCAAGCACGAACACTTCCCGAAAATCGAGCTGCACCGCGCCGAGATTGGCAAGCCGCTGCTCTTCCCCGAAGACAGCGACATCATCGCGCTGGCCAGCGATCAGCCCCAACAGAGTGGCGAACAACAGCAGACAAGCCTGCCTCGCCTCGATATCAACGATCTGGCGGCCATTGCCGACTTCGTCTGCCGCTGGCTTGACGGCTGCCAGAGCAAGGAGCCGGAGGCGGGCAAGGGCTTTCTCTCGGTCGAGGCGGCCCGCAACGCCATTCTGGCGGCCCTCACCCCGAGCACGGCCTGCAGCGACAAACCGCTGGCCCAGAGCCACGGCGCCGTGCTGGCCGCCGATCTGATAAGCCCTATCAATGTGCCGCCCCACGCCAACTCGGCGATGGATGGCATTGGCCTTCGTAGCGACGATCTCGCCGCCGGCCGCTGGCAACTGGTGGGGGAAGTGCTGGCAGGCCAGCAGCGCCACGAGCCTGTGCTGGCCGGTCAGGCGGTGCAGATCATGACCGGCGCCCCGCTGCCCCCCGGTGTCGATACCGTGGTGATGCGTGAAGAGACGCTGATTGAAGGTGAGTGGGTTACGGTCACCGCACCGATCCAGGCGGGACAGAATGTGCGCCTCGCCGGGGAAGATCTCGCCAAAGGTGCGGTCGCCATCCCGGCCGGTACCTGGCTTGGCGCCCCCCAGCTGGGGCTGGCGGCATCACTCGGTCAGGCATCGCTCTGCGTGCGCACCCCGCTGAAAGTGGCGCTGTTCAGTACCGGCGACGAGGTACAGGCCCCGGGCGAACTGCTCGCCCCCGGCCATATCTTCGACAGCAACCGCTTCACCCTGATGGCCCTTATTCGCGCCGCCGGTTGCGAGGTGATGGACCTTGGCATCATTCCCGATGACAAGACCATTCTGCGCCAGCAGCTGGAGCAGGCCGCCGCCAGCGCCGATCTGGTGCTGAGCTCGGGCGGGGTCTCGGTGGGCAATGCCGACTTTATCAAGCTGGTGCTGGCGGAGCTCGGCCAGATCGATTTCTGGCGCATCCAGATGCGGCCGGGCCGCCCGCTCGCCTTTGGCAAGCTGGGGCAGACCCCCTTCTTCGGCCTGCCGGGCAATCCGGTGGCGGCGATGATCTGCGTGCTGCAGTTTGTCGAGCCCGCCATCGCCCGCTTGCAAGGCAAGCGGTGGCAGCCGCTGCGCCTCTCGGCACTGGCAGACGAGAAGATGAAGAGCCGCCCGGGACGCACCGAGTTTCTGCGCGGCATCTTTCATCAGGACCGTAACGGCCAGCTGCGGGTGCGCACCACAGGGCCACAGGGCTCGGGCATTCTCAGCTCCATGGCCGAGGCCAACTGCCTGATTGAAATCGTACCGGATCAACCCGGGATCGCCGTTGGCGAGCGGGTCTGGATCCACCCCCTGCAGGGACGACTGGCCTAAATCCCGACGGGGCGTCGGCCGGATGCACGGCGCCCCGTCACCCACCTGACAGGAGGCAGACCGTGCGTCTTGATGCCCCCCTCTCCCGACTCGATCTGCTGGTCTATGGCCGCTACCGGATCGTCCATGGCCTGCGCATTGCGCTCGCCTTTATGCTCACCTTTCTGCTGACCCGCGAGCTGAAACTGCCGGAGAGCACCTGGCCGCTGATAACCTTGGTGGTGGTGATGGGCCCCATCTCGTTTTGGGGCAATGTGCTCTCCCGCGCCCTGCAGCGGGTGGTGGGCACCATCTTCGGCGCCAGTTGCGGGGTGGTGGCGCTCTATCTCGAGATCTACTCGCTGCCACTTACCCTGATCTGGTGCGGGTGCATCATGTTCCTCTGCGGCTATCTGGCCCTCGGCAAGCGCCCCTATGTGGGGCTGCTGATCGGCATCACCCTGGGAGTCACCATGGGGGCCATGCCGGGGGATATAGAGACGGCGCTGTGGCGCAGTGCCGATGTGATACTGGGCTCCCTGCTGGCGCTGCTCTTTTGCAGCATCTACCCCCAGCGGGCCTACAGCCACTGGCGCCTGCAGTTGCACCAGATCTTGCAGCAGTCGGGGCGGCTCTATCACACCCACCTATCCCCCAATGTGCTGGAGCGCCCGCGCCTCAAGCACAATCTCTCCCAACTGCTGGCACAGACCGGCAAACTGCGGGCCCTGCTGGCCCCGGCGGCCAAGGAGACACGCCACAGCGTCGCCCTGTTTGATGCGGTGCAGGTCACCATGCGCAACACCCTCTGCACTCTTGAGATGCTGGCCAACACCTACTGGAACGATCGGGAGAGCCACTTCCTGATGCAGAGCACGGCTGCGCTGCAAGCCTGCCATCTGGCCACCGAGGAGGCGATCAACCAGCTTGCCCTGATGATGCAAACCGGTGACGGTCGCGGGGCCGATGCCGCCATCGCCCGCCTGCACGAGGTGGCGACCCAGGTATCGCTGCCGCCCAACGCAGAGGCAGCCATCAATGGCTACCTCTGGCTCAACGTCCAGCTGACCGAACAGCTCACCCACCTGCGCCGCCTGCTGGGGCTGATCCTCACCCCGCTCCATCGCAAGCAGCCGGACTAGACCCAATGCAAAACGCCCCGCAGTTGCGGGGCGTTCTTGTCGGCATAGGCACTGATGATCAAGCCGCCGTGCGGGCGTTCTCGCTCATCTGCTCCAGCTCTGACCGGGTCAGGGTAGAAACAAACTTGCCATCAAAATAGATATCCATCAGCTCGCCACGCTTCTCGCCACGCATCATGCTGCGGCGGCCATCCATATAGTGCACCTCCATCTGGGCGGTACTCTCGTCCGGGTAGCTGATCTCCACCTCGCGCACCCCTTGCGGCAGCATGGCCAGCGGCACCGTCTTGAGGGCCGGATCCAGGTGCTGGTTCACCTTGATCACCGGATTGGCCTTCATGTCCACCACTGCCGGGGATTTGCCGGTGATGGGGTTCTTGCCAGACCAGAACTCGATGGTATTGAAAATGAACAGGTCAGCGGTCGCGGCCAGACCGTAGACAGGGGAAAGCAGCATAAAGACACCGGCCCGACCGTAGCGGTTATCCACCACGCTCAGGTTGCCCTTGGTCACCATGCCGGAAAGCCCCATCTGCCCCATACAGCCGCCCAGCCCCATGCTCGCGACCATAACCAGCAGGGCCATTGCCCGCCCCTTCTGTTGTAAAGCCATCTTGTTCTGTTCCTGCTCTGAAATAAATGAGGCGGCAAGCCTAATCAAGGGGCCAGAAGAGGACAATTCACAATGGCGGGACGATACAGGAGGGGTTCAGATTGGCATATCAAGTGCGCAATAAATAAGCACCGATGGGATTATCATCCGATCGGTGCCTCGTTCAACAACCAATAACCGTCAGGAGCCGATGGCCAGATTGGAGACTGTCTCGGTCACATTGATGGCGCCCTGCTCGATCTGCGCCATTACGCCACTCACCTCGCCGATCTGCTCCTTGCCACGCTGGGCACTGGCGGCCACCTCATTGATGTTGCCAGTGATCTGGGCCGTCAGTTCGCGGTTTTTCTGAACCACGCTGGCGATCTCGCCGGTCGAGAGGGAGGTGCGCGCAGCCAGCTGACGTACCTCGTCGGCCACCACCGCAAAGCCGCGTCCCTGATCGCCGGCCCGGGCGGCCTCGATGGCTGCGTTAAGGGCCAGCAGATTGGTCTGCTCGGCAATACTGCTGATGGTCGAGACGATAGCTTCAATGCTTTTCGACTGCTCATTGAGCTGGCCAATCAGGCCGGAAGTGCGACTCACCTGTTCGGAAATGGCGCTGGAGATGGCAACCGATGCCGCCAGCAGTTCAGACCCGGTTTCGGCAAAGCGGGTGGTCTCCTGCGAAATGGTCTGGGCTATGTTGGCCGCCTCGCTCACTGCCTGGGCGCGCTTGATCCGCTCTGTCACCTCACTGGCAAACTTGATCACCTTGACCACCTTGCCGCTCTCATCCTTGATGGGGTTGTAGGTAGCCTCCAGCCAGATCTCGTTACCGTGGCTGTCACGGCGACTGAACAGCCCCGACTTGAGCTGGCCGTGGGCCAGATCGTCCCAGAAGTGGGGTTGCTCGCGATAGAAGCTCTCATCGCAAAACAGCCTGTGATGCTGCCCCTTGAGCTGCGAAAGGGAGTAACCGACGCAGGAGAGGAAATTCTGATTGGCCGTCACAATCTCCCCCTTGGGGGTGAACTCGATAATGGCGAGTGCCCGATCGAGTGCCGAGATGATCGCTTTCTGACGACTCAACTGCTGATAACTCTCGGTGATATCGGAGGCTATCTTGACGACCCTGACCACCTTGCCCTCAACCTTGACCGGGAAGTAGGTAGCCTCCAGCCACAACTCCCTGCCATGTTTGTCAATGCGCTGGTAGATGCCACTGTGGGAATGCCCCTGACGCAACTGTTCCCAAAACTGGGCATAGGAGGATGACTGGGCGTAGTGGGCATCACAAAAGATCCGGTGGTGTTTACCAATCACCTCCTGCTCGCTATAGCCCACCACACTCAGAAACAGCGGGTTCGCCTCGAGGATCTCGCCACTTGGTGTGAAACTGATGGTAGCGACACCGACTTTTACTGCATCAATAAATGCCTGGGCCTGGGCCAACTGCATTTGACACGCTTGTAATTCCGCTTTGAGTTTGAAGTTGAACATCTTGCCCTGCCCCTCTGTTACCTGTTTACAACTACATCACATCTGCATGAACTTTAGACGAGAAAGCAGAGGGATAACGGGGTCCCATCGATTAAGGTGCCAGATCCCACTCCAGATAGGCCGGATTGGCGACAAAGCCGATCCGCTCATAGAGTGGACGCCCCTGCTCGCTGGCATGGAGCCACACCTTTCCCAGCTGACGCGATCTGGCAAAGGCCGTTATGGCATCGAGCAGCGCCGTGGCGATCCCCTGCTGGCGCCATTGTGTCCGCGTATACATGTTGAGCAGATACCCCTCCATCCCCGCCAGATTGCCGGGATAGGGCGGCCGTTCAAACAATGCCAGCGTCCCTGCCGCCACGATCTGTTTGCCGCCCTCCTGCGTATCGGCCTCAGCCAGCCAGGATAGAGCCCTCTCTTCACTCATCGCCCGGGTAAAGTAGTCAAGGGTGGCCTGCCACAAGGCCGGGTCTGCCTGCGGCGTCACCAACTCACCGACCTCACAAAACAGCTCCATGCGCAGCGCCACCAGTGTGGGAATATCTGCGGCCCTTGCCTGACGAATGATCATTGGCTGCTCCTTTTCTCTCATGGGAAATTTCGCCGGCCGTCATTATGACAAAGAGCGCCTTGTGGCGCTCTTTGTCATTGGGGAAATCACTGATAAATCAATGGCTGCGACGTGTCAGCCAGTGATCCAGGCTCAGCACACCGCCGCCCCAGATGATAAGGATCAGCAGCATCCAGCCCCACAGCTGGTGATCGTAAAAGCCACCCGCCCAGAGGGTCGGGTAGGAGATCACCGCCATGATATTGAAGCCAAACAGCAGCAAGGCGGCCGGGCGAGTAAAAAGCCCCGCCAGCAGGAAGAGCGGCAACAGCAGCTCGGTCGCCGTACCCAGATAAGCAGCCCACAACCAGGGCAGCAGGGGCACCTGATACTCGGATTCAAACAGATAGAGGGTGGAATCCCACGCCGTCAGCTTGAGCCAGCCTGAAGTGATAAAAACCGAGGCGACCCAAAGCCGCGCCAACAACAGCACACCAGCACTGCTCCAGCGCGGCAAATCACCACTCGAGCTGGCCAGCGCCAGCCATTTGTTTGCCATCATGGCATTACCTCCATATCCACCAGCAGACCAAGGGTTATCAGGCGAGTGAGATGTTCACTGGCCGCAGGGTCGGCCGCAAGCAGATCGACCAGCGCCGTACCAGCGAGACAATCCTGTAGCAGCGCCCACTCACCCGCCGTCAGGGGCAAGGGGGCAACCCGGCAATCCGGCTGTTTCTTCAGTGCCAACCAGACGGGGGCATCAAGCACCTCCACCGCTTCACCACAGTGCAGCGCCATCTGCCACAGGGCCAGCACCGGATAATCGCTGGCAACCAGCAGCAGATCCGTGGCTGGCAACAGCCGCAGCCGCTCCCATTGTTGCGGCGATAATGCGGCCAGACGCTCGGCTGGCCAGCAGCGTGATTCCAGCGGCAGCAGACTGGCACGCTCAAGCTGCCATTCGAACTGAGCCAGCGCCTCCAGCCAGGGCAGCCCGGTTGTAGTCGGCAAGCGGGCCAACCATTGGCCAAATCCGGCGCCATAATGCATGACGCTCCCTTCCCTGAGCGGCTCGGCCAATACGAAGCCACGGGCCGCCGCTGCAAAAAAGTCATCCCCGACCATAGCCTTGACGGCGGGATAACTGCTCGCCAGCACCTCGCCAAGGCTCAGGATGAAGTGGTTGCGATAGACCTGCAGCACAGATTCGGCAGAAAAGAGCCGGGAGCTGATGTGAGGGGAAATGGCGTCAGGCGCCCCCAGCAGACCATCGGCAAAGTGCTGTTGCAGCTGTGCCAGTTCAGCCATGGGCCACCTCCCGTGGTGCACTCATGGCACGCGCCTCATCCAGAATGGCGCCGGCCTTCGCCGCCTCTGCCAGCAAGACCGGCAGCGGCGGGATCTCGAGGTCCCACTCAATCAGGGTGGGAATGGCCTGCTTGCGGCAGATCTGGCGATAGAGTTCCCAGACCGGCTCCACCACAGGGGCGCTGTGGGTATCGATATAGAGGGAGCCTTCCGGCAGCAGCTTCTCGGTATAACCGGCCAGATGGATCTCCCCGACGGTGGCGAGATCGATCGCCGCCAGATACTCATCGCAAGAGAAACCGTGGTTAAAGGCACTGACATAGAGATTGTTGAGATCGAGCAGGATGCCGCACTCGCTGCGCTGCTGCAGCTCGGCCAGAAATTCCCACTCGCTCATCTCCCCGGGCAGTTGCAGATAGGAGGAGGGATTTTCAATCAACATGCGGCAACCCAGGGTCTGTTGTACCTGCTGGATCTTGTCGCTCATGTTGCGCAGAGAGGCGCGGTTATAGGGCACCGGCAGCAGATCGTTGAAGTAACGCCCGCCAATGCTGCCCCAGCTGAGATGTTCGGAGATCCGTACCGGTTTGATCGCCGCAGCCAGTGTCGACAACTGCTGCAGATGGTGCGGATCGAGCGGATCGGCAGAACCGAGGGACATGCCAACGCCGTGAAGACTGACGGGGTAGTGTTGCGCCAGCTCGGCGAGCACCTGAAAACCGTGGCTGTGCCGTTCGAAGTAATTTTCACTATGCACCTCCAGCCAACCGACTGCCGGCAGGGTTTGCCGGATCTCATCGTAATGGGGAGTGCGTAATCCGATACCAATCAAAGGGTTCATCGCAAGACTCGCTTTCGCCAACCAGAGAAGATGCAGGGAGCGACCCATTGGCCATCCCCTGCCCGATGTCTCTTACTTGGGTTGCAGCGAACCGCCGACCAGCTTCTCGCACAGCCCTTTGGGCATCACCACAAAGGCATCACCCTGAGCATCTTCCTTGGCGGTACCGGCGCAGGAGCTGCTCTTGGTCGCACAGTCATTTTTGCTGGCCTTGACCACGCCGTAGCACTTCTCCTTTTCATCGGCAGCCATGGCTGGCGCCGCGATAAATTGGGCGCCCAGCGCCAGCAGACCGGTCATGGCGGAGGCGATAGCAGTGCTTTTTTTAACATTCATGTTCATGTTCCTTTTGATGTCGTTGGATGTTGCTGATATCCCCGATTTGTCGCAACCGGGTACCTGCAATAGAACCGGCAAACGGGATATTCCCTTTCAAAAAAAACATAAAAAGAGTTAAAAAACCCAAAGGCAAACACTCAATCAATTGATTTTAAACAGCTATTTCATCATTGAAAATTTCTTGCCGACCACCATTTTATGAACAAAAAAGAGTGCCGTTTGATGCTTTCATCCCGTTAATCTTCTTCACTGCTTCCATCAAAAGAGATGCGTCAGACATAAAAAAGCACCGCCAACAGGCAGGGCTGGATGCAACTTGCAAGAAACAAACAACAAACAAATGGGGACCAGGAGTTGCGGCAAGCAGATAAAAAAAGAGACAGCTTTGGCTGTCTCTTTTTGCACATGGTGCGAATGGGGTTTAGTAGAAGATCCGCTCGCCACGCTCGCTCATTTTGAGCCACACCGGTTTGGTGCTGGTTTTGTTCCAGATCCGGTGCAAATAGCTGTAGAAGCGGGCACGATCGCTGCGAAACAGCATCACGGGGAAAGCCAGAATGCCCACCAGCAATACATAAATGCGACGAAGAATAATCTGAGTCAGGGAAAAGGGATGAAACATGATGTAACTCCTTACTGGTAAGACCACTGAGCAAAGATTACCCCACTCCATGTAGGATTACTACATCACCAACGCATTTTTTTATAAAAAAATGGTGAAAAACGGGAAATACTGAAAACGGGTTACGTCATTAACCAACAGTTAACAAACTTGCAAAAATCGTGCGCTTTGCCACAGTTATCAGGGGAAAAACATGCAGTAGGGAGACACGCATGAAACTGCCGGAAGTGGCACTGCTGGTGCTGATGGTTGCCCTGACACGGGCACAACTGGAGGAGTGGCAACTGAATCGGGAAGATGCCATCGTGCTGGCCGAACGGGGCGTGCCCACGGTCAGCCTGTGGCAATGCGGCACACTGAAGCAACGGATTGCGGATCTCAACCAGCACAGTGCCGAGGTGCAGTTTCAATATCGGGGGCAAAAAATGGCGGATGTGAGCCACTATCTCGAGCGCGAGTGGAAACAGGCTGGCTGCGAACAGTTACTGGTACAGCAAGGATACTGACCAAGCTTCACGGCTCGAAGATTGATAAATCAGGGAAAATAGAGAGAAGATGGAGGCACGTTCCGGAGTCGAACCGGACTAAACGGATTTGCAATCCGCTGCATAACCGCTTTGCTAACGCGCCAT